>JAPPQH010000006.1 GCA_028817035.1 Candidatus Campbellbacteria bacterium
CGAATGAAATAGTTTGGAATATGTGAGTCCGACCGCAACGAGCCTGCGAGTTGCGATGTCGGTTGGCATGAATTTGACCTTGCCGAGCCTGCGAGGCAAGCCAAGCGAGTAGCGAAGCCACGAGCGATAATAAAAAAGCGAAAGACACCCCGAAAGGTGTCTTTCATCTTTAATTATATACATAGGGGTTTTTCTGTCAACCCCCATATACATCCTTTATTTACTTAACTAATTTTGGCTGCCGAGCAAGGGATCGAACCTTGATTAACGGCTTCAAAGGCCGCTGTCCTACCATTAGACGACTCGGCAAATTCTGTCTATTTCTGTTGTTGGCGTTCCTTGTGCTCTATCAAGGCAATCTCTAACGGAAGGTGTGGAATATACGACTTGGGTATATCTGACACCACCCTTAAAAGAAGTGATAGAACATCCAAATTAAGTTTATCATTTTTTGCCTCCTTTTTGATAAACTCAGAATCTTTCTTGTTATAATCATCAAGCAAAGATTTATTGTCTGTGAAACGGAAAAGAATGATGGATCTCAACTTTCTCAACGCAAGTTTCACAAGCAGCCTCATATCTATATTATCTTCAGCAAGTTTTTCTATGGCGTCCACACCTTTCTTTATATCACACTCTGCAAAAGCTTCAAGATAAATGTTTACTTGGTCTGATGTAGGCGCACCCAAAACTTTTTCTATAACATCCCGTGAAACTTTTTTACCATCACTTGCGATTAGTGCTTTCTGTAAAATACCAAGCGCATCTCTAAATGCCCCGCCTGAAAGAAGAGCAATCACCGAAGCAGATTCTGAATCTATCTCGTATCCTTCCTTTTTTGCAACCGACATTACCGTCTTCTCAAGTAATTCAAGCGATGGTTTCTTAAATGTAAAATTCTGACACCTTGAAATAACTGTGTCGGGCAGTTTTGAAGGTTCTGTCGTGGCAAGGATGAACACCGTGTGAGATGGCGGCTCTTCAAGTGTCTTTAGAAAAGCATTAAACGCCGACTTCGAAAGCATGTGTGCCTCATCCAAAATATAAACTTTGTAAACTGACTTCAGCGGAATCGTCCTAACAGAGTCATTCAAATCTCTTATGTTCTCAACGCTGTTTTGTGATGCAGCATCTATCTCGTGAATATCCATCTCATTACAACCGATAGCACGGGCAAAAATTCTTGCCACAGATGTCTTCCCCGTTCCTCGTGTTCCAGAAAAGATATAAGCGTGATGCAGTTCTTTTTTCTTTATCGCACTTTTCAGTGTTTTTATCACATGGTCCTGACCAGACACATCATCAAAATCATGTGGGCGATGTTTTCTATAAAGCGCTATTTCCATTATCATTAGTATAACAACCAAAACTTATGCTCGCAAGAGAGCCCTTCCTACTCCTCCTCATCCTCTTCCTCGCCCTCACCTTCTTCCTTGTAATAAACACCCCTCCCAAAGCGAGTATCTATGTATTCAACAGCAGCCCACTTGCCGTCTTCCTCAGGGTAACCAAGCGCCTTGAACAAAGACACATATATATCTCTTGATATGTCATAAGTATGCTCCTCCAAATTAACAAAAATTTTTGGTCCTTCTTTTACATTCAGAATAACCTGATTGTCATATCCCTGCTTCACCACATAATCAATTGACTCTATCTCAACATCACTTTCTTCAAGATAATTAACTATGACATTCATTTTATTCGCAGAGATTTCATCAAATTTATGATTTAGCGGATTTTTATGTTTTGGAAGTTCAAATGTATTGTTCAGAGGGATACCAACCATTCTCTCCAACTCCGCAAAGACAACTCCCCCAGCAGAAACTGCATAACATTTTTCTTCTGGACACCAAGAATACTTAACAGAGTGCTTTATAACTTTCACATCAAGCTCGCCTCCCCACCTTGCCTTCACCATCACATCTCTTGCAATAGGAAAATTAATTTTTATTTTACTTATAATTTCTTCTTTTGGATAAATTAAGAAATTCTTTTTAGGAAAAATTTTGTAATAGTATTCTGAAACTTCTGCATCAATCAGTGAGTTCACTTTGTTTTCATCAATATATGGCGGTGCATCCAGCGACAAATTTTTTATGAGCAACCAATCAGCGTTAAAAACTGAGACAACAAAAGCAGAAGTGGATATGAAAAGAAGTAGTGATATTAAGAATGGTCTTTTTGTTCGCCTCCACAATTTCTGAAAAAATCTTGAAATGCCGCGTAGTATTACCCTTCTTTTTTTCTTCAGCATATCCTATACCCTTCTTATCTTGTCAGTGCCGACATAATTACGCAGAGCTTGTGGGATATTTATCGTCCCATCTTCATTTTGCATGTTTTCAATTATCGCAATCAATATGCGCCCCATCGCAAACACGGTCGCATCATTCATATGGACTATTTCTTTTCTACCATCTTTTCGTGCCACTTTTATGTTAAGCCTTCTCGCCTGATAACCGCCTATCAAATCAGCGGAATGAGTCTCGCGATATGTGTCCTGCCCTGCCATCCACGACTCAAGGTCAATCTGTCGTTGATCAGGAGCCCCCATATCTCCAGTACATATCGCAACAACGCGATAAGGAATATCAAGCATCTGCATAAGATGTTCCTGAATAGCAACCAAAAAGTCTTGCTCTTGAACGGAATTTTCTGGAAGCGTAAAACTTTCAAACTCAAGCTTGTCAAACTGGTGCTGTCGCAATATCCCCCTTGTGTCTTTTCCATAAGACCCTGCCTCGCGGCGAAAAGCAGTTGAGTAGCCGATATATCTTTTAGGCAATTCACTTTCATCAAATGTTTCTTCGGAGTGCATGGCGCCCAAAGGATGTTCTGCAGACCCTGCCATAAATAGATTGTCTTTTTCTGTGAAAAACTTGTCTTCTTTCGGATCAAGGCGCGCCATACCGTAAAGCATCTCGGGTTTTACCATTGTCGGTGGGAGTATTGGTATAAATGGTTTGCTGGAAACGGAAAGCCCAACTTTGTCTATTATTTTTTTGAGTTCCTTCTCATCACAGACAACACGAAGGGTCATTGATATTATCGCAAACTGAAGTTTTACTATATCACCCTTCAAAAAATTAAAGCGAGAAGAGGTGACTTTGGCACCCCTTGCGGTGTCAATAATTCCAAGTTTCTCTCCAATCTCCCAATGTGGTTTTGGTTTGAAAGAGAAATCTGGTTTTTTGCCCCACTCTCTCAAGACCACATTTTCACTTTCATCTTTTCCTTTTGGCGTGTCAGCAGTCGGCAGATTCGGAATCTTACACATAAGTTCCGTAAACTCCTTTATTATAATCTTGAGCGCTGCTTCTTCATTTGCTATCTTTTGTTTAAGTTCCTTCCCTTCCTCAACATTACGACTTTCAGCAGCGATATTCCTTTTCTTGCGAAGCTCATCTATCTTTGAAAGTTTTTCTTTCCTCTGACCATACAATTCAATAACACGATCAAGATTAACAGGAGGGGTGTTTCTGTCTTTCATCATTTGTTCCACCATCCCCTTGTTTTCTTTTATAAAATTTATATCAAGCATATATAAAGTATAATATAATAAAATTACTTACCATGACATATCCCATAAAAACACTAAAAGGAGAAGACATCCCAGAATATTTGAGAGAAATACCAACAGCGCCAAAGGCACTCTTCCTCAAGGGCGAGTTGCCCACGGATTCCATTTGTCTTACCGTTGTTGGACCACGAGAATATACAGAATATGGAAGAAAAGTCTGCGAGACCTTGATCTATTCCCTATCTTCATACCCAATTGTCATCGTATCTGGTCTTGCGCTTGGGATTGACACAAAAGCACACGAGGCGGCAATCAGCGCAGGATTAAAAACAATCGCCATCGTTGGCTCAGGAATTGACCATGAGAGTATTTACCCAAGAACAAATGTTCCACTTGCAGAAAAAATCCTTAAGTCCGGTGGTGCTGTTATGTCTGAATACAAAGAAGGGACAAAGGTTGCACGATACCATTTTCCAAATAGAAACCGACTGCTCGCCGGTATTTCACAGGCAACCCTTGTGATAGAAGCAGAAGAGAAAAGTGGAACGCTTATAACAGCCCGCCTCGCAGTCGATTACAACCGCGATGTCCTCACCGTCCAACAATCCATTTTCTCACCAACCTCAAAAGGCGTTCAGTGGCTCCTTAAAAACGGAGCGACCCCCGTTTCATCGGGTGAGGACATCGCGGAGATACTTGGTATTGAAAAAAAGAAACAGATTGACACAGACCTCACAGATGATGAGAAAATCGTCATCAATTTATTAAACAAGCCAAAGACAAGAGATGATATATGCGAAGAAAGTAAAATGTCCGCAGAAAGAGTCAGTAGAGCGCTTGGCTCTCTTGAAATAAAAGGATGTGTGGAAGAAAAACTCGGAATGGTACACTCACTTATTTAATACTTCTCAAAAAATATACAAAGTCCACGCCAAATTTCCATAAACTTTTCCGCTTCCACCTCAACACCTTTCTCATTTAGCTCTGGGTCATAATAAAAAATTTTCTCACACTTGCCATCGCGCTCCACAAAACCAGTCACGACAACGATGTGAGATCCCCTGCCTTCGTTCATTATAGAAACCAAAATTGGCTTTTCTTGTTTTATTGAATCCATTATTTTTTCAATACCAAAAACGCGCAGTTTTTTCTCTTCGTCAGGCAAATCTTTGTGTGAAAGAAACTCCTGAAGATAACACGCCAACCCGTTATTTCGCGAAAGAATAGCAAGAGATGTATGCTTCCACCCAACCCCCACAAGCCCGTTTATTTTCAGACCCTCCTTCAGCAATTCATCTGGTGATGGAGAATTTTTATCAAAATACCGAAGTACCATCGCGAGAGAAACAACGCCACACGCTTTCTTTTTGTATTCTTCCTCAGATATATCTTTGTATTGAGAAAAAAACGGAAATGATTTTAATTTATACTCACTCATCGGACTGACCAATTAGGTTTATTATTTATTGAAGATTCAATTCTCTTCATTATCTCCCCCACTTCAGAATCTGTAAGCGTTCTTTCTTTTGATTGAAACACCAAACGAAACGCGAAAGACACCTTCCCATCTTTTTCAAACTTATCAAACAATGTCTTCCTCACCAAAAATTCACCCGACTCTTTTTCAATCAAGCTTCCCACACTTTCTGCAGACACATCAGCAGGAACAAAAAGGGATATATCTCGTAGGACAGGTGGAAAACTTGAAAACTTTTCATAGTTTATTTTTTTATCCTCAAAAGTAGGAAGTTCTATATCTGGCGCATCTTTTATGATGGTCTCAAAATCCACCTCAAAAACACCAGAGTCAGAAAGCGAGTCGTTCAATTTTATATTTTTAGCCGCCAATTTTTCACACACCAGATCAAAGTCGCTTTTTTCTTCCTTGCCTGCTGTTCCCTTTTTGTTTGACATTCCGATTCCAAGTACCAGTCGCTCTCCATTTTTATCAAAGACCTTACCTATTTCAAAAATTCTTATAGAACTAAGTCCCAACAAGTCCGCATTATTAGAATTTTTTATAAGAGAATTTTTAAGTTCATTTGCGAGACTCTTTCTCAACCTCTCTTTATCAGCAGAGTGTGGTTTTATCACCTTTATATCACCCTCCTTGCCAAACACAGATGTTTCAATCTGTGAGAAACCCATCTCCGTTAACTCATTGATTATAAGTTTTTTATATGCAAACTCCTTGTTTGCTTTCTGCTGTCGCTCCTTCTTTGGCTCACTCTTTTTTATACCGTCATAACCCACAATCCTACCAACCTCCTCAATCAAATCCTCTTTTGAAAATATATCCGTTCTTTCAATGGGGACAGAAACGACAATCCTTGGGTCTTCATTTTGTAAAATCCTTGAGTATCTAAGACCATTTTGGAACTTTTTACTTTCTGATATGCTCTCCTCCACCACCTTTGATTCAGGTTCGCCTGAAGCATGTATAACCTTTCCGCCACCGACATAAATCCCACAGTGAGTTATCGGCTCTTTAACACTTCGCTTAGTAAAAGGAGTTGGAAACAATGGCTCATCAACACCATTTGTGTATTTGTATTTATCTGAATATGCCTGCGGATAGGAAAAGACAACATCACCCTCTTTTACTTCCCCGCTCTGTATCTCATCACCATACAAAAACTGATTTACACTTATCCTTGGAATTGCAACCCCTGACCACACATAACAGTATGAAGTAAAAGACGAACAATCAAACTTTTTTGGTGCATCGCGGATTATACTTGAGCCAAATTCATATGGAACGCCAACATACTTTTTAGCAGTTGTGACAATCTTGTCGCGAACATCAGACACCACTTCAAACTTAAACAAAAGACGCTCAAAAACATCAAGACAATCCTTTTCAGACAAAGCAGTCCCCAGATGATCGTTTATCTCTTTCACAGACACACCAACAACCCTCTGATTTTCTTTTTTAGGAAAAACATCTTTACGCGCCACAACCCTACCCCCAGACACCTCTTCCAAAAGTTTTGTCGCACCGCGTGAAACATTTCCAAGCACCAAAGACGAAAGTGATTTTGAAAACCTGTCAGACGCCTCTGTTTTTATTGAGTGCGCTCGCGTACTATCCCTTACAAGGTTCGGCAAAAAACTTGCAACCTCAACAACAATTCTTTTAGTGTTCTCATCCACCTCCGCCTTTGCACCACCACGCACCCCCGCCAACGCAAGAGGAGAATTATCCGATCCATCTCTTATGACAATATCCTCACCTCGCATTGAAACACTCTCTCCGCCCAACAAGTCAATCTCTTCCCCCTGCTTCGCCTTTGTTATTGCTATGCTATTTTTACCACCGCCCAACTTGTCCGCATCATATATATGTATCGGATAGCCAAACTCAAACATAATGTAATTTGAAACATCAATCACGCCATTTATCGCCTTTTGACCCATCTTTTCAAGCCGTTTTACAAGCCAATCAGGCGATTTTCCGACAGAAACGCCCTCCATTACGATAGCGACAAAACGCCTACAGCCAGAATCCTCGCTTATCTTTATCTCCATATCACCCAACCCCTCAACCTCCGCCAACTCTTCATAGTGATTGCGTTTTAGTGGAAGTGAAAAATACGCACCAACCTCTTTTGCAAAACTCATATAAGAAAGACTATCCCCAGCCCTGTTCGGCAGAACATCAACAACCAAAACAGTGTCGCCATCATCACATTTTTCAATTTCTTCAACTTCAACAAAATGTTTCTCTATCGCCTGTGCGATTTTATCAACAGAAGGAAGATCCTTTTCAAAAAAACTTTGTAACCACTCTATACTAAGACGCATAATATTAAAATTGATTTATAAACCTTAAATCGCCTTTATAAAACAGACGAATATCATCTATCCCATACCGAAGCATAGCCAACCTATCCACACCAAAACCAAAAGCAAAACCCCTATATTTCCGAGAATCAATTCCTGCATTTTTTAGAACTATTGGATTTATCATCCCTGCGCCGGCAACTTCAAGAAAATTTCCATTACCATCTTTTATATCCACCTCAATACTCGGCTCGGTAAAAGGAAAATAACTGCTCCTCACTCTTGTCTCTGTCCCACCACCAAAAAATTCTTTAAAAAATATATCAAGTATCCCCAAAAGATCAGACATACTCTCCCTCTCACTCACAGCAAAACCCTCACACTGATAAAACTGCTCAATATGACTTGCATCAGTCGCTTCATTTCTAAAAACTTTACCAGGCACAATAACTTTTACAGGTGGCTCGTTTTTTTCAAGATACCTAACCTGAGTGTTTGAAGTGTGAGTCCGCATCAAAGAATTCTCACCAATCCAAAAAGTTTCTTGCATCTCTCGAGACGGATGATGTTTCGGCATATTAAGAACATCAAAGTTATAGTGCGGAGTCTCAAGCTCTGGTCCACTCTCAACCACAAAACCATACTCAGAGAAAATATCTACTATCTCTCCCTGAATACGAAATATGGGGTGTATGTGTCCTTCTTTATCCACAGAAATATGCTTATTTTATTAACTTTATACCAATTAAATTAAGGTTTACACTATTTATTATATAACAAATAGGGTAATATAATAGTAGAGTTCTTTAACAATGCCAAAAGGCATAGGAGGTAAAAAATATGAAGAGGAATATGATTCTCGCACTCCTTGTCGCTTTCACACTCCCCACCATCTGCGTTGCCGATGATGATGCAGGTTACTACACTTCTGATTATCCCGATATCGCCAAGGTGGAAACGGAAAACGATACTCGAGGGGGGGGTCGGAAATATGTTTCCTACCATTGTGTTGATGCTTTTGTGGGGACCACTCGTAAAGAAGTCGAGATATCAGGTCATACAGAGAAATCTGCCGTGGTCTATAGCGACACAATCCCAGAGGGATATGAAGAAGTCGCGATACTCATAGTCGCCAAGAAGTGCGGAGCAGCGGTGGGATACGTCTTTACGGTAGAAGGAAAAAGAGAAGGAGTAGGGTGGTAGCGACAATATCTGTGGCGTAGGGATGTCTCATCCCTACGCTATTTCTTTTTTCTTTATTTACATTGACACACAATCTATTTTATGATACAATTAAAGCAGGTCTAAAAGTTGGGTTCTAACCAACACATAGACACCAATTCACACACAGAACAAAGGAGAGAAAGATGAACAATCTGAAAAGGTTGGTGTTCGCGTTGGTGATAATCTCCACCCCCATCCTCAACGGATGTGTAGGGTTTGAGGTGACCGCCCGGGCGAGAGTTGAAGCAGGAGGAGATGTTGGTGAAAAAGAATATCGCGTATCCCACGAAGACATAGTAGAGAAGATTGAAGAGGAGTGGGAGAAGGCGACCAAAAAAGGGAGTATATGATACGAGAGATCATATACTCCTTATTTATTAACGCGAACAGCTTTGCTGTTCGCTTGACGCAACTCGCAGGCTCGTTGCGGTCAGACTCACACCCTCCAATCTATTCCGTTCGCTTGGTCGCTTGACGCAACTCGCAGGCTCGTTGCGGTCGGACTCACATATTCCAAACTATTTCATTCG
>JAPPQH010000007.1 GCA_028817035.1 Candidatus Campbellbacteria bacterium
AATAGAAGCGAGTGAAACGAGCGAGCCCGTTAGGGCTATAGGTTCGGTGCTTTTTCTTAGCGAATGAAATGAGCTTAGAAAACAGTTTCATCTGCCTTGCAGATGAAAAATCCCACTCACCCCACCCCCGCTTGATTTATATAACAAGGTGCTGTAATGTAAATAATATATAAATTGTTTAAAATCAAAAAATATATTATGTCCCTCACAAAAAACCAAAAAGAAGAAACAAACAAGTTTCAAGGAATGAAAGCATTGCTAACACTCGCCATACTTGCAACCATTTTCACTATACACATAGGCTTTTCTTATGCAGATGCTCAAAGTGCTAGAGAATTTGTCCTTGATTTGTCCAATACAAACGGTATTCAATTTTTTGAAGAATCGGGGACTCCAAATGATGGTGTTGTGACACCAGAATACTTAAAGAACACTGGCATAAGGGTCAGTCTATGTAGCAGATTTTCTGAAGATCCAGAAAAAAGATTGGGCTATTTTATAGGACTTGATCCACACGGAGGTAGATATTATGTTTCACAAAATCATAGAGACACAAGCAGAACAGACTGTCCAAGTGGCTATACTGCGTATTCTTTCACCCAAAGAATTTCAAATGTAACAGAAGGACCTAATAAAATGTATGTAGCCCAATTTTCCCTTGCAAGCGGTTCGAGATTTCCTCAAAGAATGTTGACACCTGAATATAGTCTTACTATTGCCCAAGAGACAGAACAAACACCCGCACCAACCATCACGGCGATTGCTGTTAGTGAAACTAGATTCTCCTGTGTCACTGGTAATTTCTTTTATTACACTCCTTGGAGCGATGATTGTCCAAGAATTACAGATGGAGGATCAACTTCTAATAGTGAGATAGTGTTTATCTTAGGTTGTCGTCCAAGCAGAGCAACAGGTGGTCTAGATGTATATGTTAATGGGACAAAGGTTCGTACTGGTGGTCTTAGAAATGTGTCAAACAAAAACTCAAGAGCAAATGAATATGCTTGTCCTACGGCAACCAGTGTCAGTGGTTCTGCAGTAGATTATCACATAACTACTTTGGAGAAGATATATTCACCTGGAGAATACAAAATAGAGGTAGCAGAACCAGGTAGCAGTCAAAAATCAAACGCAGTGACAATCACCATAGACAAAACAACACCAACAATCACAGGAACAGTTCCAACAATTGAAGGTAATCTACTACCTGTTCCCATTACAGTCACAGACAATGTTGGTGTTAGAACAACTGCATCATGGTTTCTACACACACGCAGCACTTGTCCAACCACGGAATCGTCATACACCAACACATTCACATTAGGTGGCACCGTAAAAAACAGGACAGGAACAATAAGAGTAATAAAACAAAAATCTGCAACACATCTTTGTGTTCGTGCTGAGGACACTGCAGGAAATACCTCACATAGATACATAGGTCATATCCCTAAGGGGTTTAACGCAACAACAACACCAATCACTGGGCTTGATCGTCCCCAAGGCATTGCGATAAGTGGTAACCACGCCTATGTGTTTAATCGGAATAACACTCTTTCTATAATCAATATATCAAACGCAACAAGTCCTACAGTGGTGAGTAGCCCATCAATAACAGGGCTTAACCGTCCTTATGGAATTGCCATAAAAGGAAACTATGCTTATGTTGTAAATCGTAAGGGCAACACACTCTCCATACTTAATTTATCAAACGCAACAAGTCCTACGGTAGTGGGCAATCCAATATCAATCACCGGGTTTAGTAATCCCCAAGGTATCGCCATAAAAGGAAACTATGCTTATGTTGTAAATCGTAGTGGCAACACTCTTTCTATAATCAACATATCAAACGCAACAAGTCCTACAGCGGTGAGTAGCCCATCAATCACAGGGTTTAATAGTCCTTATGGAATCGCCATAAAAGGAAACTATGCTTATGTGACAAACATAAACAACACACTCTCCATACTTAATTTATCAAATGCAATAAGTCCTACAGTAGTTGGCAACCCAATATCAATCACTGGATTTGAGCGCCCTCAAGGTATTGCGATAGCAGGTGACTATGCTTATGTTGTAAATCGTAGTGGAAACACACTCTCTATACTTAATTTATCAAACGCAACAAGTCCTACGGTAGTGGGCAATCCAATATCAATCACCGGGTTTAGTAATCCCCAAGGTATCGCCATAAAAGGAGGTTACGCCTATGTGACAAACACAACCAACACAATTTCTATCATTAATGTATCCACAAACACAACGCCGCCAGACACCACGCCAACCATCACAGCGATTGGCGTGTGTCCTGGCGAGACGGGATCGGTGGCACCTTGGTCTTCTGATTGTCCGAGATACACAGATGGACAGCAAGCAAATAAATTGTCGTCAATAAATGGACGACGGATTAATTACAATAGAATTGTATATATCTTCGGATGTCGTCCAAATGGATCGGAAACTACAACAGGCAATCTTGATATATACATAAATGATGTAAAGGTTAGAACAGAGGGAGATAGGACTGATATAACAAACATAAACCCAACAGCAACAACTGAAAAAGCTTGTGATGGTGTGGGTAGCGTCACGGGTAGAGGTAATGGATACCACATAACATATCCGAGTGACTGGAATACAGAAAAAACCCCAGGAACATACAAGATACAAGTAGCAGAACCAGGTAGCAGTCAAAAATCAAACGCAGTGACAATCACTATTATAAATAGAACATTGCCCTAGAGTTGCCCAACCAATAATTAAGGCATTAATATAGAGCCAACCACACCAAAAACCCACACAAACCCCCTAAAAAGTTTTCCACACAAAATATGCAAGGATAGGGGGGGGGGGGCAAGCCATTTGAGATAATATACAACATAGGTACTAACCGAAGAAGGTGTTTTGTATTAAACGCAGTCTTGAAAAATAAAATCCAAGAGCACTAATTAATTGGATTGATAAAAGCACTAATTATTACACAACTAACAAGCGAAAGCTTTTATCTTGTCATTAATTAACAAAAAATTACAAAGAATCCTAAAAATTAAGGGGTGTATACATTTTGTATGCAAATTACTCAACTAACTAATTAATTAACAAAGCTCTTAAAACAAACAAATTATTATGTCTTACTTAAAAAACACGGAAGAAACAAACAATTTTCACGGAATGAAAGCAAAAATAGCATTTACTATACTTGCAGCCATTTTCACTATACACATAGGCTTTTCTTATGCACATGCTCAAAGTGCTAGAGAATTTGTCCTTGATTTGTCCAATACAAACGGTATTCAATTTTTTGAAGAATCGGGGACTCCAAATGATGGTGTTGTGACACCAGAATACTTAAAGAACACTGGCATAAGGGTCAGTCTATGTAGCAGATTTTCTGAAGATCCAGAAAAAAGATTGGGCTATTTTATAGGACTTGATCCACACGGAGGTAGATATTATGTTTCACAAAATCATAGAGACACAAGCAGAACAGACTGTCCAAGTGGCTATACCGCTTATTCTTTCAACCAAAGAATTCCAAGTGCAACAGAAGGACCTAATAGAATGTATGTAGCCCAATTTTCCCTTGCAAGCGGTTCGGGATTTCCTCAAAGAAGGCTGACACCTGACTATAGATTTACCATTGCCCAAGAGACAGAACAAACACCCCCAACACAACAACAAGAGCAACCAGCACAACAACCAGCACAGCAACCAGCACAACAGCCAGCGCAACAACCAGCACAGCAACCAGCACAGCAACCAGCACAACAGCCAGCGCAACAACCAGCACAGCAGCAACAATCAAACACACCAACCATCACATCAGTCGCCTTCGGTAGCGATTCTTCTACTTGTCATGAAGGCAACAGAGGTTCCTATGCTTGGGCTAGGAACAATTGTTCAAGACTCACAGACGGACAATCAACTACTAACAATAGGATTGCATATATCTTAGGATGTCGTCCTACTGGAACATCGGGCAACCTTGATGTATACATAAATGATGTAAAGGTCACTACAGGAATTGAAGTAAACTATCATCCCAACAAAAACCCAACAAAAAATGAATATGCTTGTCCTTCGGCAGGCAGTGTTGAAGGTGCAGGAAAGGGATATTATGTAATCGTTGTGGTTGGTCCTGGCACAAGACAGTTTTTCCCAACACCATTACAAGGACAAAACAGAATACAAGTAGCAGAACCAGGTAGCAATCAGAAATCAAACACCATCACGGTGAATATTGGTCAGACATCATCACTGCAATCAGCACAGCAACCAGCACAACAGCCAGGAAACACAGATAATGCGCCAGTAACAGAACAAAGACAAACTCAGACACAGACACAGACAGCAACTCAAACCCCACAAGGGAACAGAGAACCAGCAGACATAACAGATACATCACACACAACAGGCATCAGATTTTCTGAAAAATCTGGAGTTCACAATGACGGACTTCTTGATTCCGTGAAATATGCAAGAACAGTGGGAATAGAGGTGAGTTTATGTAGCAACTTCATCTCTTCATCGGAGAACGAACAATTAGGATACAACATCACAGTAAATAGTAATGGAAG
Source organism: Candidatus Campbellbacteria bacterium (assembly GCA_028817035.1). NCBI lineage: Bacteria > Candidatus Campbelliibacteriota > Candidatus Campbelliibacteriota bacterium. Next base: position 4,575 of record JAPPQH010000007.1, read on the forward strand.
CAACTACACAATATCACCAGGAACAAGATATAGAGACACAAGCAGAACAGACTGCCCAAGTGGATACACAGCTTATGTATTCCCACATCGCACTTATGTAGCAAGAGAAAACACAGACAACATTTTGACAGTCAGTCACTACCAGCGACTACCAGGTGAAAGATCTCGTTACAAATACAATTATCAAGGCTTAGGTTCAAATACACAATACACATTTAGAATTGGTCAGCCAGTTGCCACACCCACATCACAAACACACACCCTCACGGTAAATCTTCCAAGAGCATCTTTTGAAGAAAATGAAGGGGTTGTTTATGTGGTAGTTAATGAAAAAGGTAGCACAGTTGCAACTGGGTCTATAAATTCTATACATTGTGGTAATAGCAGACGATGTTCTGTGGAACTTCCATCAGATAGCTTTGAAATGCTTTATGCATACACTTATGACACCAGTTTTTTGAGCGATTTTTATGCTCAAGGTGGTAGGTCTTACGAGCCATTATATAAGGAATGGTATAGAAATTTTGCATTAGAGAATGGTTATTACCCAATACCCTTACTCTCTTATAGCACTTCTGGATTACATCCAAGTGAAAAAATTCTTAGCACTGGATTTGATGATACTGGGGTTCATGTTATCAACATAAACAGTATAGAAAAGCACACAAAAGATAGTTTATCCATATATTTGGATCGTGTCTTTGGAAACCCCAGAGAAGGCCTTGTTGGTGTTTCTATTCATCCAAGTGATGTGTATAAAGATGGATTTATAGGAACAGAAGTCCTTGATATAACCTGTAGAAGAGAGAATGGTAGAGAATATCCGACTTATTGTAGAACAGAAGTTCCTATAGGACATGAGGCATTTATTGCTTATGTTAAGAATAAAAATGTAGCACAAGCATATCTCAAGATACACAAAAGATTGGATGCAAACTTTTTTGAGCAAAACATACAGGGAAATGAATTACCCGTGTCAATAATCCAAAAATGTAATCTTAATAGACCATATTCAGTAAGCACAGGTGGATATAGGACAGAAGTGTGTTCTATTGATGAAAATGAATTTGTTCGTGGTGAAGCATCTATAACTATAGACGGCGTTCAAGGAAACTACCTAACCTCAACCCCAGATGTAGAAAGAGGATTATTAGATGTTTACTTGAAACCTATTCTTGGTGAGATTGTATCGATAGACAAATCTTCTTATTTAGGTGAAATTGAACTTGAGGCAGATAATCAAGATCTTGAAATTGATTCAATTCACCTTGAGATTACCTCACCTTCAACAAATGCAGATGCATCAATCAGAAGCATTAGCCTTTATGATAACCCTTTTGATGAATTACCAGTTGCGTTTGGGTTAGTAACATCACAAACAGTAGAACTTGATTTAAGAGGCTTTGAAGTTTCTGCTGGTGAAAGAAAAACATTAGCAGTTTGGGCAAAACTGGAAGGAATTGATAGGAGTTCCACTGGAACTCCAGGGGGTTTGGTTGAAGTTAGAATTAGCGATGAACCCAACAATGGTGTTAAGGGTTTTGAAGTGTCGGATGCTTATGGAGCCCTTGGAGCAGATAATATTTATGGAGTGGTTGAGGGTGATTTGGTGGGAAGTGTCTACACACACGCATCATACCCAAGATTCGAGCAAATAAGTGTGGGCAGCACACTTGATGGCGGAAGAGATGATGTTTATGGATTAAGGGCGTATGCAGTATATGGTCCGACATCATATGGTCCGACATCACTTAACAAATTATCATTCAACATCTCTGGAAGAGGGGGTGGAAATCTTAGGCTTGGCGAAGCGAAGCTGTATGCTTATGAGTCAAAAGGAACATCAGAACCTGTAAACACAATAAATGATGATGGTCTTCTTAATGCGATAGGAGTTCCTGCAACTTCAAATACCCAAATTACATTTGACGAACCATTGGTAATTGATGGTGCTGTCTACTTTGTTCTCCGACTGGAGGGCATAAGTGGCTTAGAAGAAGATAGCAGTGTAACAACCTACTTGTTGGGAGACGATGGTGAACCATCAGATACAGCACGCACAGCAAGTTCTGTAGGAGACAATAACATTGTCTGGTCTCCACATTCAAGGGGATTATCTTATGTCGCAACGACAGAAGAAGATTGGTTTAATGGCGCAGGCGTAGTCCCTGATAATTTTGGCTCCTCTCCTCGTTCTCAGACGGTGATAACTACTTCTAGTGACCGCAATCTTCAAGTCAGTTTTGCAGCACTTGCAGATAGAGATATAATTCTTGGTACTGATGATACTAGTGATGTTGAGGTAGCGAGAATTCTTTTTGACGCATCAAACTCTATTAATGATATCTTAGTAAAAGACATTGATATCCAGTTCAAGAGAATAAGTTCAGGTGGAGACCTCTATGCCTTTTTTGGATGTTATCTTGTGCATGAAGGAGATGGAATAAGCAGAAATATACAAGAATTTGTAGGAGTTACTGACACAGTTCAGTTTAGTTTCTTAAATCACGGTTTGAGGATTCAAGCGGGCAATGACGAGGTCGTTTCTCTCATTTGTGATGTTGACAACGGCTATGATGATGCGGCAGGTACATACCGTATTGATCAAAGCGGTAGCAGTGGAGGTGTAACTTATGAGAAAATAGGGACGAACGGAAAAATAAAGGCTATTCCTTTCAGAAGTGGAGTAGGCCCTGTCTTGACCGTTATTGATGATGATGAACCAGAACCTTCACAACTTACAGCCTTTCGGTCTTACGGTATCGCAATAAGAGGTGACTATGCCTATGTTACAAACTATAACGATAATACACTCTCTATAATTGACATATCAGACAATGATATATCAGGAGGGGATGTGACGATAAGTCCACGATCATTCCCTGGGTTTGATGGTATATTTGATGGACCTGTTGGTATCGCAATAGAAGGTGATTATGCTTATATTACGAATTATAATGAAAACGATGGCGCACTCACCATTATTGACATATCAGACAATAATATAGAAAAAGGAGATGTGAGTATAATAAGTAATGCCGATGGGTTTGATGGTGTTTTCTATCAAGCTACTGGTATCGCAATAAAAGGCAACTATGCTTATGTTGTAAATCATGGTGGTAGCACGCTTGCCATTGTTGATGTGTCAGACTCTCATATAGCAAAGGGGGATTTGACAAGTCTACAATCATTCCCTGGGTTTGATGGTATATTTGATGACCCATTTGCTATTGCAATAGACGGTGATTATGCTTATATTACAAACTATGACAATGGCGCACTCACCATTATTGACATATCAGACAATGATATAGAAAAAGGAGATGTGACGACAGTTCCACAAGAAATTACTGGCTTTCGCGGACCTGCCGGTATCGCAATAAGGGGTGACTATGCTTATGTTACAGATCTTGACATCAACACACTCTTCATTATTGACATATCAGACAATGATATATCAAGAGAAGATGTGACGATAAGTCCACGATCATTCCCTGGGTTTGATGATATATACAACGGACCTACCGGTATCGCAATAAGAGGTGACTATGCCTATGTTACAAACTATAACGATAATACACTCTCTATAATTGACATATCAGACAATGAGATAACAAAAGGGGATGTGAGATCAGTTCTTATTGTACCTTATTTTGGTGATAGGGGCTCCGCAGGTTCTCTTGCGACCGTTCCAGATTCTGAACCTATTCAGACTGTCGCAGTTGGCGATGGGTCAGTGTTAAGAGCCGTAGTACGAGATGAAGACCTTGATGATGATTCAGCAGTTCAGCAGAGCGAATCGTTTTCTGTCGCAGAGGCTTCTTATGTATCACCAGCTCAAAGAAGGTCGGCACAGCAGTATGAGAGGGGATTGTTTGGTGGCAAGGTTCCAGTAGCGAGAGCATCAGCAGATGTTCAGGAGTCCTTGAGCCTTCCTAAAGCCGCAACCGACACTCCTACAATAAACAATGTTTGTATCGGAAGGAGTTTTGAGGGTTGTGTGAGTTACAGAGGAAGTGGTGTTGTCGTTCAGTCAAAACACATTGCAAAAATATCAGGATGTGCTTCAGAGGGCGACAAGATAACCATATACAACAACGGTGAGGTTGTTGCATCAGGAGATGCAAAGAAAACCAAAAATCCGATTGTCTGTGATGATCCTACAAGAAGCTCACACTACACACTGACACTTTGGAAAGACGCACAAGAACCAGGCGTGTACTCCTTCACAGCACAAGCAAAACAAAACGGAGTAAAATCAGAAAAGACAGAAGAATTTATCGTAAATGTCCAATAAAAGTTTGTAAGGACAAAACACCCGCCACGGTAAAGCGTGGCGGGTGTTTATTTGTGCGAGTTGCGTCAGCGAGTGGCAAAGCCACGAGCGTTAATAAATAGAAGCGAACAAAGTGAGCGAGTGCCGAAGGAGGGGGTCGGCGTAAAGTTTCTAGGCTCGCTATTACTCGCCAAGAACTTCCTGCCCGGGCTCACATCGTACTCGTTTCACTCGTACATCGCTCCGCCTTTCTCCCCCCAACGCAAAGCAAAGCCGTTTGCTTTGCTCCTCCGCCACAATTTAATTAAAAATTAAATTGTGCCGAAGGAGGGGGTCGAACCCTCACTCCCTTGCGGGAATACGATTTTGAGTCGTACGCGTCTGCCAGTTCCGCCACTTCGGCAATTATCTATATAATACTACTTTTCCTCTCATAGTGCTATAAAATTGTGCTTGATAAGACGCAAGCGTCTGCCACCAATTAATTCTTCGGATCACCCCCACAATTCCTCCATAAACAAAAACTTTAATGATACAATGGAATATATGATGGTTCCAGAAGAAAAAAACGCGATATATTGGATTGAGGTTGATAAGATAGTTCCTAATCCTTATCAACCGAGAACTGAATTTAATGACGAGAAAATCAACATTCTTTCAGAGTCCATAAGGCAGTATGGTGTTTTGCAACCTATAGTTGTGACTAAAAAAGAAGTGCCAAGAGAGGACGGTGGCTTTGATGTTTCTTATGAGTTGATCGCAGGTGAGAGAAGGTTGAGGGCGTCAAAATTGGCTGGTCTTAACAACATCCCTGCGATAATAAGGATGGGTTCTCATACTGAGAAATTAAAACTTGAATTGGCGATAGTAGAAAATTTACAGAGAGAGGATCTTTCACCGGTTGATAGGGCGAAGGCATTTAGACAACTTGCGGAGGAGTTTGGCTTAACGCACAACGCGATTGCGGAGAGAGTGGGTAAGAGCAGGGAATACATTTCAAACAGCTTGAGATTGCTTTTGTTGCCAGAGGATATGCTAAACGCAATGATGGCAAATGATATAAATGAAGGTCATGCACGGCCTTTGCTTATGTTGCAGGGAAGGGGAATTGAACAGCAACATCTTTTCCAAGAAATAATGAAAAAGAAGTTGACGGTGCGAGTGGCGGAGAAGTTGGCGCGAAGAATTTTAAGTCCAACACAAAACATGGCAAGAAGGGGTGTGTCACTTGATATACAAAACTATGAGAGAAGGCTTACAGATATGCTTGGGACAAGGGTTCACATTGAGACGGCAGATGGCAGTGACGGAAAGATAATGATTGACTTTTTCTCACGGGATGATTTGGATGAGATAGCGCACAAACTCTCGACAGAAACCCTTACAACACAAGAAAATGAAGAGCCAGAGGGTTCAGAGGGCGGCAATGAAAATAACAATGAAAATGAAAATGAAAATAAAAGTGAAAATGAAAACAGGGAAGAGAAGAAGGGGTCTGATGATGAGGATTTGTATTCAATAAAAAATTTCTCTATTTAATTTAATTTAATTTAATTAATTCAACTTTGATAAATTTAATTTTCTGAGGGATGCTCTTATTATCCTTTTTGCTGCGTTTGTTTTCACCATATACAGCCATTTTTCATTAACAGTGGGTGTCTTTTTTGTTATTATCCTCACAATGTCACCGTTTCCTAATTGTGTTTTTAGTGATGACATTTTTCCATTTACTATTGCACCTATCGCGTGGTTTCCTATGTCTGTGTGTAGTGCATAAGCAAAATCAAGCGGTGTTGAGTAATGTGGCATGTCAATAACTTCATTTTTAGGCGTGTATATAAAGATTCTTTCATTAAGAAAATCAAGAAATGGATCTTCCTTTTTCTCAACTTTTTCATCCTCTTCATCAAATATGGAGGACATTTTTTTTAGCCATATCGGAGTAGATATATTACTGTTCACTTTTATGGGAACTTTCTTTTTTGAAAGAAGTGTCCTTATGAAATCAAAAGATATGTTTTGACCTATGGTCCCCAGTGCTTTTTCTTTGTATGAGAAATGAGATGCTATTCCGAATTTAGATATTAAATCCATCTCCTCAGTTCTTATCTGAAACTCAAACAATTTTCCGTGTGTTAATATCACGGTGTGAAGGCTTTTATAACCATTTGGTTTTGGGGTGGCGATGTAGTCTTTTATTGAGTTGGGGATGGGAGTCCATATGGAGTGAACTATACCCAGCACTTTGTAACAATCTTCTATTGTCTTGACTATCACCCTAAGCGCGAGTATGTCTTTTATGTTGTGTATATCGCCACCTTTCTTCTGCAATTTTTTGTAAAGGCTGTAATTACTTTTTATGCGCCACTCAGTTCTGAAATCTGTTGCCTCAACCCCTTTTTTAACAAGTTGTTTTTTTAATGTCTTTAATATGTCTTGCAGATATTTCACCCCTTTTTCTTCTATGTTTAGCACTTCGCTTGAGTAAATCCCGTCACTTGATTCCAATGAAGATATCGTGTTTAGCGTGGATGTTCTTTTCCTTATTATGTCCTGTATATTTTTATGTTCGTTTGGTTTGAGGTGTAAAAATGCCAGATCTTCAAGTTCTGATTTTATAACCTGTATTCCGAGCCTGTCTGCCACTGGGATATACACATATTTTGTCTCCTCCGCTATGCGCTTTCTTTTTTCTTCTGGGAGATGTTGAAGGGTTCTCATATTGTGCAATCGGTCACACAGCTTGATTATTATCACGCGGATGTCCATTGAGGTTGCGACAAAAAGTTTCTGCAGACTTGATATGTGTCTTTTCAATCCGCGATATTTCACGCCCCCAAGATTTGAGACGCCTTTCACAAGGAACAATATATCTTTACCAAAATTTTCTTTGATGTCTTCTTCTGTTGCTTCTGTGTCTTCAAGCGTGTCGTGCAGAAGGCAAGCGGCGATTGTGATGCAGTCCATGTTTAGTGACGCAAGTATTCTTGATGCCGCTATCGGATGTGTTATATATTCTTCTCCAGATTTTCTTTTTTGCCCTTTGTGAAACTTTTTAGAGAATTCGTATGCTTTGTGAATAAAATCTATTTCCTCGTCTTTCAGATAATGAATATCTTTTTTTAATTCCTCAATTCCGTCATTTTTAGTTGTTGATATGTTTTGTTCCATTTTTATTTAATTTTGTGTGGGTTATGATTCTCACATTGCTTGTCGCTACATCTTTCGGGAATTGTCTTCGTCCCTTCCATCATAAGTTTTTTACACAGCTTGCATTTTTTTCCGGTTGGTTTTGCCCTCATAGTAAAAGAGCAGTCAGGGTAATTTGAGCAACCGAAAAATGGACCAAATCTTCCTTTCCTCTCTATTATATCCCCATCACCGCATTCCACACAAGCCACACCCGTTTTCGCTTTCTCAAGCGCGTCTTCGTCTGGCTTTATAAATTTACACTTTGGGTAATTCTCGCAACCTATAAACTCGCCATATCTTCCTTCTCTTTTTATCAAACCACCTTTTTTACACTTCGGACATTCCTCTCCGGTTGGCTCTGGTTTTTTCGGCGCTTTTCCGTCTTCAGAAAGAAGACCCTTGCAGTCCGGAAACCTTGAGCAACTCAAAAACACGCCATTTCTGCCGAGCCTTTTTACCATATTTTCGCCACACTCTGGACACTTGAACTCGTCAGGCGCATCGCCAAGGACTGTCACTTTGTCAATATTTTCTTTGTTTTCTAATGATTTCATAAATGGTTTGTAAAATTCGTTTAATAATTTGATATATTCTTGCCTTCCAAGAGCTATCTTATCAAGCGCGTCTTCCATGTGCGCGGTAAATGAGTCGCTTGTGTATTCTCCAAAATGAGAATTAACGAAATCATTAACCAACTCTCCTGTAACTGTCGGAACAAGCGCTTTGTTCTCCTTCTCCACATAACCCCTCTGAAGCAGCGTCCTTATTATCGCGACATAGGTGGATGGTCTTCCTATATCCCGTGCATTGAGTTCTTTCACCAGCCCTGCCTCTGAATACCTTGGGGGAGGGCTTGTTTCTTTCCTCTCACTCTTAATACTATCAAAGATCAAATCCTGTCCTTTTTCAAAGCCAACAATTTCTACATCATCACCTCTTCCTTCTTTGTCCGCGAGCGTCCATCCGTCCTCTATCGTTTTACTTCCGTTAATAACAAAGTGGGGCATCGCCTTGTCCTCAGTTCCACACATCACTCTTGTTCTCATAACAGTAAAGGGTATCATCTGTGACGCAAGCGTTCTTGCAAGGATAAGTTTATACAGCAATTTTTCATCTTCAGTTTTTCCTACAGATATTTTTGATGGGTTGGTTGGTCGGATGGCCTCATGTGCTTCCTGCGCCACCTTGCTTTTTGTTTTGTATACTGTCTGTGAATATTTATCTGCTCCAAATTGTTTTGTTATCGCTTTTTTGATTTGCTCGTGGGCAAGTTTAGACAAGTTGATGCTGTCCGTCCTCATGTATGTTATATGACCCCCTTCATAAAGTTTTTGTGCGGCACGCATGGTTTTTGCCGAAGAAAATGACAACCTCGTGTTCGCTGCCTGTTGTAGTGTAGAGGTCATAAACGGTGGGCGAGGGTTTCTCTTTGCTTCTTTCATTTCTACATCCCTGACAGACCAACTGCCAGTTTTCGCCATCTCTAAAATTTTCTCCATCTCCTTTTTTTCTTTTGGCTCTTTTTTACATACGGTTTTAAACTTCTTTCCTTTCTTTGTTTTCAGGTCCGCCTCTATCGTCCAGTACTCAACTGGTTTGAATGCTCTGATTTCCTTTTCTTTTTCCATTATTATCCTTAAAGCAGGGGACTGAACGCGCCCAGCAGAGAGCCCGTATCTTACTTTTTTCCATACCAGTTTGCTAAGCCCATAACCAAACAACCTATCAAGCACTCGTCTCGCCTCCTGCGCCTTTCTTAAATTTATATCTATGTCTCGCGGGTTTTGTATCGCATCATCAATCGCTTCTTTTGTTATCTCGTGAAACACAATCCTTTTTGATTTTTTTGGTTTTATAACTTCTTTTATATGCCACGCGATTGCCTCTCCCTCTCTGTCGGGGTCAGTCGCAAAAAATACTTCAGTTGCTTTTTTATTTAACTTGCTTAGTCTTTCTATAACTTCTTTTTTCTCTTCGGGAATTGTGTAGTGGGGGACATACCCAGCATCAATATCAATAGCACCCTTCTCACTTTTTGGTAAGTCGCGTATGTGTCCTACGCTTGCCTCCACCTGATACGGATCGCCAAGATATTTTTGTATGGTTTTTGCCTTTGCAGGTGATTCTACGATAACAAGTTTCATAACTATAATATATGAGTAAGCATAAAACTTTGTCAAATATAGCCAAAAAGTCGCCAAGTTTTATACACAATAATAATCAGAATCCCATTGACACCATCCACCAAAATGCTATATTTAAATTAGGCTCACATAATTAATTCAAGTGAGCAAATTGTTCTTAACCAAAGCAACAAGGTTTGATTTTGGTTAGTGCCCAAAGTAATCAGCCATTTTTTTCAAGGAAGAAACAAATATGGGTGTTTCCTCCGACAAGCTGTTCATTTAAAATAGATTAAATCGAAACAGCGACAGGCTTTGGTACGCTTTTAAGCTAGACTCTCTTTCATTGAAGGTTACTATACTAGAATAGATCCACTTTGAAAGAGGGTCTTTTCATTTTTATATATCACCAAAAACATTTTTATTTTTAATACTGGCGTGGTATAATATATGTAAATATGGCAGAAAATAAAAAGAAACAGGACCAGGATTATGGTGCAAAAGATATAACAGTTCTCAAGGGTCTTGAGGCAGTAAGAAGACGACCGGGAATGTATATAGGAACAACGGGAGATGCAGGCTTGCATCAGCTTGTTACTGAAGTTGTTGATAACGGTCGCGATGAAGCGATGGGAGGTTTTGCAGATCGCATTGAAGTTGTTCTTTTACCAGACAGCACCGTAAGAGTTTCTGACAACGGAAGGGGAATACCAGTTGACATACACTCTGACACAAAAGTTTCTGCACTTGAAACAATAATGACAACCCTACATGCAGGAGGAAAGTTTGGCGGAAAGAGTTACACAGTGTCGGGAGGATTGCACGGCGTCGGTGTGTCTGTCGTGAACGCACTTTCAATAGAAACAGAAGCGATTGTTTATCGTGATGGGGGAATATATCAGCAAAAATATAAAAGAGGTGAGAGAATTGCAAAAGTAAAAAAAATTGGAACAACAAAATTAAACGGCACGGTGATAACCTTCAAACCCGATTTTGAAATAATTGAAACAAAAGAATTTAACAAAGACACCATAACCACATATTTAAGACAGCAAGCATATCTGGTGAGCAACTTGAGAGTAACACTCATTGATTTAAGAGAGTCAGGTTCTCTACTGAAAAAAACAAGTACTGAAGATTTGTTTTGGGAGGAGTTTAAGTTTGAAGTTCCAACCGAAACATATTTCTTTGAAGGTGGCATCAAGTCTATGGTTCGCTTTTACAACAAGCAGCATAGAATCGTGCATGAGAACATATTTCACACTTCCGCGAAACAGGGAGATCAAGAGGTTGAAATCGCCTTTCAATATGTGGATGACATACAGTCAAAAATCCTCACCTTCGCAAACAACATCCACACCCCAGAGGGCGGAACACATCTCACCGGTTTCAAGTCCGCTTTGACCCGCGTTATGAACTCTTACGCCAAAGAAAACAAGATATTCAAGTCGGCAGAGGGCAGTTTTACGAGTGAGGATGTATATGAGGGCTTGACAGCAGTCATCTCGGTAAAACTCCCAGAGGTTCAATTTGAAGGGCAAACAAAGGCAAAATTGGGTAGCACAGAGGTCAGAAAAGTGGTTGAAACCCTGTTTGCCAAGTCCCTCTCTGAATTTCTTGAAGAATATCCAACTGAGGCAAAATCCATCACGAAAAAACTTCTCTTAGCATATGATGCGAGAAGGGCAGCGAAGTCCGCAAAAGACAGCGTCCTCAGAAAAGGGGCATTAGAAGGTTTCACACTCCCTGGAAAACTTTCTGATTGTCATACAAGAAACCCAGACGAAGCAGAGTTGTTTATAGTGGAGGGGCAGTCGGCAGGTGGAAGCGCAAAGTTGGGAAGGGACAGAAGAACCCAAGCCATCTTACCCCTAAAAGGAAAAATTTTGAATGTAGAAAAAACCCGTTTGGATCGCATGTTAGCATCAGACGAAATAAAATCGCTTGTTATATCTCTTGGAACCGCCATTGAGAGTTCATTTGATTCCTCAAAACTTAGATATGGAAAAATAATAATCGCGACAGATGCAGATGTTGATGGCGCACACATAAGAGCCCTACTCCTCACCCTTTTTTACAGACACTTTAAAGAATTGATAGAAAATGGAAATGTATATATCGCACAACCTCCTTTGTTTAAGATACAGCAGGGAAAAACAAAAGTATATGCCTTCTCTGATGAAGAGCGAGATAAAGTTATAGCAAAATTAGAAAAGAAAGGAAATGTGTCCGTGCAGAGATACAAGGGTCTTGGAGAGATGGATTACTCAGAGTTGTGGGAAACAACGATGAACCCTGAAAATCGCGTCTTGCTAAAAGTAAAAATAGCAAATGACGATGAAGCAAATGTTGTATTTGAAACCCTTATGGGAACCGAAGTAGGACCAAGACGGCTTTTCATCCAGTCAAACGCAAAATATGCTACATTAGACATATAAGTTATAATTTTTATATGGATATAGTAAAAATAATATTAGTGATTGCAGTTATAGTATTGTTTTTGGGACACTTAAATCAAGCATTACTCATAGACGACATAGACCACAGATTAGGCTATTTTGAGCAGGAGCAGGAACAGGAGTAGTGGAGAGATTATGGATAAAAACCAAAAAGACCACACCATAGAAATAATTTTGGTTATTTTCGCGATTATTGTTCCACCTATCACGATTTTCCTCAACGACAGGGGTTATTTTCCTGATACACTTTCTTTCGTCCTTGTGATGACTTCATTAGCAATACTCTTTATTGTGGTCGTGATGATTTTTGTATGTTGTCTTTTGGCACCTATTGATATGTGTAAAGATAAAATAGCCAAAAGCAAAACCAAGAAAGAGAAAATTATTGGCCACTCTTTATTAATCGGTTATATTTTGCTGGCTATCTTGATTTTATCTTTTGGAGTAGTATACCTCCTTTAATTTCTCCACACACTCTTTAAGACCGAGTGTCTGCTTCTCTCCCTCGCGAGATTCAATAGTTAAATCGCCACTCTCCATCTCCTTATCTCCAATTATTATGTAATAGGGGACATTCTCATCTTTAGCTTTGTATATCTTCTTTCCAAGTTTATTGTCGCTGTTGTCGGTTTCTGCTCTTATCCCCGCACTCTTTAACTCATCTGCCACCTCATTTACTCTTGCCACCTGTTTTTCAGACACAGAGATAACCACGACCTGAACAGGTGAGAGCCAAAAAGGGAAGTTGCCTTCAAAATTTTCAATAAGAATTGCGATAAACCTTTCCAGCGAACCAGTTATTGCACGATGAATTAATATAGGATGTTGTTTCTTTCCCTCATTGTCTGTATAGAAAACATCCAATCGCTTTGGTATGTTGAAATCAAGCTGTATCGTTGAGAGTTGTTGGTTTCTTCCAAGAACATCTTTGAAAATAAAATCTATCTTTGGTCCGTAAAACGCCGCTTCACCTTCTATTTTTTTAGGCTCACCGAGACCCGCTTTTTGCGCCACGCCCATCAAAATATCTTCCGACTCATCCCAAATCCTATCATCCCCAAGATATTTCTCTTTGTGATTCATATCGCGGACAGAAACAGTCATATTACAACTCTCTATGCTGAACATACCAAGTCGCTCATAAAATTCTTTAATCATAAGAACACACCTCTCCGCCTCCTCTTTTATCTGATCTTTAGTGCAGAAAATGTGTCCGTCATCTTGTGTTATGCTCAAAACCCTTGAAAGACCCAACAACTCACCTGGCTGTTCGTTCCTATATACAGAAGTTATCTCAGAATACCTTACAGGAAGATCCCTATAACTTTTGGGTGAAGAATTATAAATCTGGCAGTGATGAGGGCAATTCATTGGCTTGATCACCATATCGCCATGCTTCTTATCTTTTATGAAAAAAAGATCTTCTGCAAATTTATCAGTATGACCTGATTTCTCATACAACTTCGCTTTTGCAAGGTGGGGGATACACACCCTTTTATAACCAAATTTATCCGTTATCTTGTTCAACTCTTTTATCAAAGCGTCCCTTATCGCTGTTCCTTTAGGTGTAAAGAGGGGAAGACCTGGTCCTATCAAATCTGAAAAAGCGAACAAGTCCAACTTAGTGCCAATTTTCCTGTGGTCTCTTTTTTTGCCCTCCTCCATCATTGCCTTAAACTTATTAAGTTCTTCCATTGTCTCTTGCGCATACCCATATATCCTTGTTAATGTCGGCTTGTCATCAGTCGGGTTTCTATGAGCCGCTGCGACACGGACAAGATCAAAACAATCTGATGTAAACGACCAACCCATACCAACACAATCAATACCATCCTTCATTTTTTTATTTATGCCAGCAAGATCTTTTTCAGAAATAGATTCACCTTTCTTCAACTCAATATCATAATAAAAACCATCCTCATCAGTTCCACCACCAACAAAATCTGCATCCTCATATAACGACCTCAGCGTTTTCTCAAGGATTGATATAAGATTTCTTTTTATTCTTTCAATATCTTTACTCATTATTATTCCATTGTATCATTTCACACCTGCCTCTGCACACCCCAACACTACTGCGGATCAAGAATCTCTTCCGCCACAAAAGATACCAAATCCCTGTTCCTCCTCATCCTTCCGCGAACCCAAATACTCCGATGTGGCGATATAAACTCCTCAAATTTTTCATAAGAATCTGGAAAACACGCACATTCAATAAAAGACTCCTCATCCTCAAGCAAAAGAACCGCCATCCTCCTGCCATCCCTTGTTCTCCTGTAATTAACCATCCCAATCGTCCCCAATATAAGAGTATTTTTTCCTTCCACAAGGTCCGATATCTTTGGCAAATCTTTACTCTTAGGAGACTCCCTATGCTTAAAAAGGGGATGACCAGACAAATAAACACCAAGTATCTCTCTCTCACGGAAAAGTTTCTCCTCATCATTCAAATCCGCCTTATTAACAAGTTTTATCTCTTCCTTGTTATCAATCTCAAACAGCGTGTTTTGGTTCGGAGAGATATTACTAATTTCTTTTTTAAACTCCAACAAACTCTCCATATTCGCAATCAAATCACCCCTATCACCAAAATCATCAAGACAACCAGAATAAATCAACGCCTCCAAATTTTTCTTGTTTATCACCTCCCGCGGCATCCTACTCATAAAGTCCGTGATTGTAATATACTTACCACCACTCTTTCTCATACTCACAATAGCCTCCGCCGCATTATCCCCAAGATTTTTTATTGAAAGAAGTCCAAACCTTATCCCGCGACCACCACCACCATCCTCCGTCTTTTCAGTGTCAAATTTAAGACCACTCAAATTAATGTCTGGTCTTATTATAGGAACCGACAACTTGCGACACTCCGCGATATACTCCGTTATCTTGTCTATATTTCCAGAGTCACTCGTCATACAAGCCGCCATGTAGTCCGCCGTGTAGTGTGTTTTTAAATAAGCAGTCTGGTAAGATATCTGACCGTAAGACGCAGCATGCGCTTTACCAAAACCATAACCCTGAAACGGCTCAGTCATTGACCAAACATATTCCGCCTTCTTCTCTGACAACTTAGAGTGCTTCATAATACCCTCAATAAGTTTCTTTTTCTGCTCCCTCATCAGCGCAGGAATCTTTTTACCTATCGCCTTTCTCAACATATCCGCCTCAAGCCACGAATACCCAGCAAGCTCAATCGCAGTCATCATAATATCCTCCTGATAAACCCAAAGCCCATAGGACTCCTTCATATATTTCTCCAAATTGGGATGTATATACTCCACCTTTTTTCTCCCATGCTTCCTGTCAATATACTCAGGAATAACCTTCATAGGACCCGGTCTCAAAAGTGCGATCATTGCGTTTATGTCGTGTATGCTCTTTGGCTTCAGTTTTCTAAGGTAGCTTTTAACCAAATTTTTTATCACACTACCACTAAACTGAAACACACCGACAATATTTCCTTTTGTAAACATCTCAAAAGTATCCTTATCATCAAGAGGAATTTTTGAAAGATTTACCTTCTCACCACAATTTTTTTCTACAAGACGAAGCGCCTCAGCAATAGCAGAAAGTTGCGTAATACCAAGAAAATCAAATTTCAACAACCCAGCCTCCTCAATAGAATACATATCATACTGAGTTATAACTTTATTTCCTTCTTTCGTATCAAACTGAAGCGGAACAAAATCCGTTAGGGGAGTGGGCGCGATCACAACACCACCCGCATGAATTGAAATATGCCTTGCATTACCCTCCATCCTTCTCGCAACATCAACAATTCTCTTCACCTCCTCGTCACTATCATACAACTCCTTCAACTCCTTTGACTCCATCAACGCATCTTTTATATACATAGGGAAACCCTGTTTCTGAGGGGGAATAAGCCGCGCAATCCTATCCCCAGATGTATAAGAATAACCAAGAGCCCTCGCAGTGTCACGCACAACAGCCCTCGCAAGCATCGTTCCAAAAGTTCCAATCCGCGCAAACTTCTTTTTACCATACTTCTCCTTAACATAATTCAAAATCTCCTCCCTCCTATCATCCTGAAAATCAACATCAATATCAGGCGCAGAAGGTCGCTCTGGATTTAAAAACCTTTCAAAAGGAAGTTTGTACTCAAGCGGATCCACATTCGTTATCCCAAGCAAATAAGAAACCAAAGAACCAGCAACAGACCCCCGCGTGTTTGTTATTATCCCTTGCTCCTTCGCAAAATGAAAAATATCTGCAACCACCAGAAAATAAGGGGTATAACCCTTGCTTATTATCACATCCAACTCATAATCAATCCTCTTTTTCACAACCCCATCCACCTTCATCCCCAACTCCTTCGCCCCCTCGCTCACCCTCTCTCTCAATGCCCCCACAATATCACCCTCAACATCAGGAGTAGGGAAAGTCCATTTACCAAGTTCAATCTCAAGATTACAATTATCCCTTATCTCATCATTTGATATACACGCCTCTGGAATATCATCAAACAACTCCTCAAACACCTCCTTCTTAACCATTGATAAATCCGTCTCATTAAGTTCATCATCATAAAAATCCATCGTGTTCTGTATATTCAACAAAACATTTTTTCTCACCAACCCATCACCACTCTCCAAATAATAAATCATCTTCTCCGCCACCATCGGAATATCAAGACTCTTAGAAAAATTTATCATCTCCTGCCGCCTCTCCACATTCTTCGTATCCTTCGGCTCAACACCAAGATACAACCTACCGGGAAATATCGCCCTATACTCCCTTATCAAATCCTCCCTCTTACCTTTCTCCGTCACAGTAATCTCACTATTCAAATACGGCATAACCGCGATAACATCATCCCTATATTTTTTTAACAACTCCCTCGTAGTGATAGGGTACTTATCTAAATTATTTAAGTTCGTCTCAGTCACAAGATCTATCAAATTGTGATAACCCTTCACATTCTCAGCCAACAAAATAATACGCGGATACTTCTCAATCTGGTTTCCAAAACTCACAGGCGGCATATAGCAACACACACCTATTATCGGCTTGATACCCTCATCCTTACACGCCTTATAAAACTCAATCGCCCCATACAAATTCGCATCATCCGTAAGCGCAAGGCACGAATAACCATTTTTTTTCGCAGCCCCAACCAACTGCTTTATTTTTGGCAGCGCCCGTAGTAAACTGAAATGACTATGATTATGGATTAGTGTCATATAGAATATAATAAACTAATTTTACAATCTATGCGAACCACACTTAAAAAAGGCAACGAAGACTTTATAATAGGCGTCGATGAAGTCGGCAGAGGCGCAGTCGCAGGACCAGTAGCAGTCGGTGCCGTTTTGATGACCGCAGACACATACCACAATTACCAAACCGAATGGGACACCCTAAGAGATTCTAAAAAACTCACCCAAAAGGGCAGGGAAAAGTGGTGCGAATACATCTCAGCCAAAATCGCAGAAAACACAATGCTCGCAAAATGCTCCCAAGTCCAAGCAACAACAATAGACAAAATAGGAATAGTAAAATCCGTATCCCAAGCCGCCAACAAATCCATATCAAGCCTCCTACCAACCCCCACAACAACCACAACCCCCAACACACCCACCAAAAAGGGAATAATACTCTGTGATGCAGGCATAAAAATCAAAAAACCCGCAAAATATCAGGTAATAAACATAATCCGTGGCGACGAAAAAGAGCCAATAATAGCCCTCGCATCCATCTGGGCGAAGGTATTTCGCGACAAATTGATGCTCAAACACTCAAAAAATTTTGACAACTACGGCTTTGACAAAAACAAGGGCTACGGGACAAAATCCCACCTGGAAGCGATAAGAAAAAACGGCACCACAATACACCATCGGACCTCTTTCCTAAAAATGTATTTCTGATATAGTTATGGTATAATTCATTTGCATATGTCATCAAGAATGAGACTTACAAAATCAAAGACAAAAATGAGGCGCTCTCACAGTGCGCTTAAAACTCCTTTGGTTTCTGTGGACTCAGAAGGCAATGAACACATCAGCCACCGAGTATGCCCAACAACAGGCAAATACAAAGGCAGGCAAGTCTTCAATCCAAAAGTCAAAAAACCAAAAAAGACAGATGCAGATGATGTCTCAACAACAGGAACAGCAACGGCAACAGGAACAGACACAGCCAGCAAAGAAACCCAAAAAATAGTTGAACCATCACTTACTTCAGAGGAATTTGAAAAGGACTCAAAAAAATAAAAACTTCGTTTTTAAAATTTGATCCATGACAAGCAGGCGTTCAGCACGCATCATAATACTACAAACACTCTTCGCATTAGATTCAAGGTCTATATGGACCCTGAAGGAAGTGGAAGAAGTGTACAAAAACACCATCACCGAGTTTAACGCAGAGGAAGAAGAAGAAACAGAAACAGAAGCAGAATCAGAGTCATCCTACTCCTTAGTCCTTTTGCGAGGCGTGATAGAAAAAAAAGAACAAATAGATTCCATAATAGAAAAAAGCACACCAAACTGGCCCCTTGAAAAAATTTCCATAGTAGACAGAAACATACTCCGCATAGGACTCTTTGAACTCCTATTTGGAAAATCTTATGATGTCCCCGAACGCGTAGCACTCAACGAAGCCATTGAAGTAGCAAAAAATTATGGAGGAGAAAAAAGCGGAAAGTTTATCAACGGCGTTCTCGGTTTTGTATATCGCGAACTGGGAGAACCAGGCAGAGCAGAAATAACAGAACAAGAAGAAAAAAATACAAAAGTAAAAAAAACAGTAGGCGCGATGATCTCCGCCATGCGTGACAACGAACCAGTCTTTGCGATGGTCTACGACATGTTCAACAAATGGACATTATCAAAAGGCTCACTAAAAGAAGGAGAAAACCCCGAAGACGGAATCCTACGAATCATAAAAGAAGAACTCGGAATAAAAGTAGAAGTCCTTTACAGAATAGGGGAGAACTCATACATCGCAAACGACCCAAAAGACGGACGAGTAAGAAAAGAAGCCATCTACTTCCTTGTCCGTAGCGACTACACACCCCTAAAACTAAAAGAAGACTGCGGACTCAACGACGCACGCTGGTTTACAGGAGCAGAACTGGAAGAACTCCTCCTATACAAAGATATGAAAAAAATAATCCTCGCCTCCTCAAACGAAATCATATCAAAACACGCACAAAACAAACAATAAAACAAAAAGAAGTATGGAACAGCAACTAAACAATTTTGAAAACAAAATTGGCTACACATTCAAAAACAAACTACTACTAAAAGAATCACTCACACACAGCTCCTATGTCAACGAACACAAAAACCTTGAAGTCCGTGACAACGAAAGACTGGAATTTCTTGGCGACGCCGTCCTGGGAGTCGTAATAAGCGATTTTTTATATAAAAAATACCCCAACTCAGAAGAAGGAGACCTATCACTATACCGCTCAACACTCGTAAAAACAGAAACACTATCAAAAATAATCCTCGCCTTAGGAATAGAAAGCGTAATCATGCTCTCAAAAGGACAAAAAGCAGACGGCAAACAACCAATGTCAATATATGCAGGAGTCTTTGAAGCACTCGTAGGCGCAGTTTATCTAGACGGCGGATTTAGTGAAGCATCAAACTTCATAGAAAGATTTATAATCAAAAACGCAGAAACCATAATAGACAGAAACCCACACAAAGACCCAAAAACATA
Source organism: Candidatus Campbellbacteria bacterium (assembly GCA_028817035.1). NCBI lineage: Bacteria > Candidatus Campbelliibacteriota > Candidatus Campbelliibacteriota bacterium. The sequence goes on from JAPPQH010000007.1 coordinate 24,317, forward strand.
CTTTCAAGAAAAAATGCAAAGCGAACAAAACTTCACACCAACCTATGAACTACTAAAAGAAAGCGGACCAGCACACAACAAAGAATTCATCATAGGCGTATTCAACGGAGACAAATGCATCGCAAAAGGGAAAGGCATCTCCAAAAAAGACGGCGAAAAAGCCGCCGCAAAAGAAGCCATCAAAAAAATGGGGCTATAAAGCCACTACATTATTATTTAAACCGATCTTTAAGAGCCGTCCAAGACATCGCAACAATAGCACCACTAAGTGCAAGACCTACAGAATCAAGCACCGTATCAAATGCCGAAACCCCCTCTCTACCATCTAATGCACCAGTAATCAAATCAGGCACCTCCACCAGATAGACATTGACTACATAAATCCCTATATAAATAGCAACAAAAGAAATAACAAAAACAATAGAATACAAAACCCTCCCCCAATTTCTAAGCATAAACATACCAATCCAAGACGCAACACCAACAATCAACAAAATTATTGATATGAAAAAAAGAGCAAGCTCATAATTCATAACCGCCGACACACCAGTCTCAGCAATAGCATCATATTCCTCCTTAGTTAGATTAGAAAAATCATTTCGAACATTAACAAGTGCAGAAATTATAATAAGCACTATATGCGTCAAAATAAGACCTCTAAATAATTTTACTTCATTCATACCCCCATTATAGCATACACACTCACCCAAATGTCAAAGATTGGTATAATAGATAAAAAGAAAATGGGCGGACATCGTTGTCCGCCCAAATTTGGAGATTACAGAAAACAATCCACCAGATTTACCTCCACCCCCAGATTACTCCTCTGTTCCCTAAAAGAAACAAAAGCATCTTCTATCCACCTCGCAGTCTCCCTGGCATCGGTCTTGTCATTGCTTTTTTTGAAACTTGCGAGTGACTCCTCTGCAGCACCCAAACAATCGTTTGCCCATTTAAACGGCAACCGATCTGAATATCTGGTGTTTTCTTTCCTCCCTTGTTTTTCTTTCCTCCCTTGTTCAAGAGTCTCCCACCCCTTCTTCAGTGCTTTAATCCAAGACTCCAAGAACTTCACGCAGTCTGACGAATTGAGCTGTGCTGACTGTTCTCCTTCTCCCATCTCTTCACCTCCTGTTTTGATTTAGAAAGGAACATTACCATCTTTATGTTACACCACACCGCACCAAATGTCAAAGATTGGTATAATGGGTGTGATGAAGAGGCGTGAGGGGGAGGGGAGGGAGTCTCAAAACAAAAACAGCAGGAATATCCTACTGTTTTTGTTTGTCACTTTGTTTAATAACAATGTATACATTGCAGTGTTTACCACTGCGCCATCCTATTTATTTGATTGTAGATGTCAAATAGGCAAAAGTCATCTTTGGGTATTCTTCTTTTCTTCTCATATATTTTTTTATATCAACCTATGATCATCGTTTGATGACTTTTACCTATATAGGTTGATGTGTACACTTTACCATAGAGAGAACCACCTTTTACAAAATGGATTGTGGGAAAACAAGGAAAATGTTAATAAATATAAAGACTTTTGCCTTTTTATATTATCTGCTTGTCATAATTTAGGAAGTAGGAATATAATATGTAGGTATGATAAAGAAAATTAAAAAGTTGAAAAATCTTGGGATATTTAAAGATTTTAACTGGGGTTCTGAGACGAATGATTTTAAAAAATTCAATTTAATATATGGTTGGAATAGAAGTGGAAAGACATCTATTTCTCGTATTTTTGCGAGTTGTGAGAAAAAATGTACTTATGACGAAAATAAGTTCAAGCAATACCCAAAACATGGAGAATTTGAGATAAAGACAGATAGTGTGTCCATAAAAGATACAGATGTCATTAATAATATTTTACCAATAAAAGTTTTTAACCAAGATTTTATAGATGAAAATATTTCTTTTGATGATTCAAACCTATGTAACCCTATTATTTATGTTAGTGATAAGGACATTCAAAGTAAAAGGCAATTGGAAAAATTAAAATTGGATAGTGATGATTTTTCAAAAAAACACATATTGGCAGAAAAAGAAATATTAATACAACAAAAAATAAAAGACAACTTTCTTGTGCCGTTAGCAAAGAATATTAAGGACGATCTTAATCTTAATTATACTAAAACAACTGTAGAAAATTTAATAAAACAAATCGGCATTGATAATTTTGATGGCAAATTTCTCTCTGATGAAAATGAAAGAAATTATACTAATATAATTAATAATGAGCCTAAAAATGAACAGCACAAACTTTCAGATTATCAAATCAACTTTTCTTTTAATAGTAAAATTATAGATAATTTTCAAAAGATTTTTGAAGAAGTTAAAAATTTACTCAATAAAAATGTTATATCTGAATCATTAGATAGATTGAAGAATGATCAAGATTTAAATACCTGGGTTAAGCATGGTTTTGATTTACATAAAACAAAAGAAGAAACAAAAAAATGTTTATTTTGTGAAAAACCACTAGATAAAGATTTCTTAGATACCCTCTCAAGACATTTTAGTGAAGATTATGAAAAACTACAGAATCAAATTAATGATTTAAAAAATGGTATTTTGAGATTTAAAGAGCAAGAGGTTGAAGTAGAAAATAAAGATCTTTATCCTAATTTGAAAAGTGGGTATAAGAATAATGCAGAAAATTTGAATAAATGTATCAGAAAAATGAACGAGTGGATTGATAAAACAGTAGAAATTTTAGAAGAGAAATACAACAAACCACTTGATGTTGTAAATAGCCCAGACACTCCACAAGATTTTTTAAACTCGTATAATTCATCTATTGCAAAGTTGAACGCTATTATTGAAGAACATAATGAGAAGACAAAAAACCATACCCAAGAAGTCGAGAAAGCAAAAGAACAACTTGTAATGCACATGATTGCTAAAGCCTTATCTGAAGAAGATTTAAAAAAAATGAATAATGATTTAGAACAAGCTATTAATAATGAAAATACTATTAAAACGAATCTTGATAAAATTAATCCCGATATTCAAAAACTTGAGAATCAGTCTTCAGATATTGGTGTGGCAATTGCAGATGTAAATAAGCATCTAAAAGAATTCTTTGGGGAAGAAGAAATAACACTTGAATTGGCTAAAGAAAATAAAGGATATAGCATAAAAAGAAACGGGGAAATAGCTGAAAATTTAAGTGAAGGTGAGAAATCAGCAATTGCATTCTCATATTTTATTGTTAAAGTTGGAGAAAAAGAATTTGACAAATCAAATGGAATTATTTTTATAGACGATCCAATTTCAAGTTTTGATTCAAACTTTATTTATCATTGTTTTTCAATAATAAGAACACATTTCAGTGAAGTTGGACAATTATTTATTTCCACACACAATTTTCAGTTTTTCAATCTAATAAAGAATTGGTTTATTAGAAATAATAAAAACAGAAAAAAGGGGAATAAAGACGAATGCTGCGAGTTTTTTATGGTAGAAAATTTTATTGAATCAAACACAAGAAAAGCAAGAATTGTTGCATTAGATAAGACACTGCGAGAATATAAATCTGAATATCATTTTTTATTTTATAACCTCAAAAAGTTTGTAGAAAGGGAAGATATACAATATGAAGATTTTTATACTATTGGAAACATGGCAAGGAGATTTTTTGATATTTTTGCAGATTTTAAAAGACCAACAATAGAAGATCAAAAGACCAAACTAGAAGAGTTGGTAAAGGATATTAATGACCCAGAAGAAAAAATAAGTATAGCAGAAAAGACAAAAGCGTATAAACTAATTAATGATTTCTCCCATAATTCTGATCCAGCTAGTGCAATAGAACATAAAGATAAAAGCGAAATTAAAGATGCGATAAAAATTTTATTAAGTATAGTTAAAGAATCAGACCCAAAGCATTTTGAACTCCTAAAGATAAAATCTATATAAAATGATAAGTGAATTTGAAATATTGAAACATCTTCAAAATGAAATGCCTCATATAATGGAAAAGGTTGAAAATTTATTTGGAGAAAAGGATGAGAGCTGGGGATTTTCTGGGATTAGGATTTGTTCTGATGAGGATGTTCCTTGTGTATATTATCCCCGAGTAGAAGGAAAAAATATCGGAATATTAATATCCAAATCTTGTATTGATGACAGTGATTGCATAAGGGCAGAATGGCAACTTGCACACGAATGTGTCCATCTTTTATCTCCTGATAAAAATAAAGGAATAAACGCAAATTTTTTAGAGGAAGGTATGGCGACATATTTTCAGGATAAATATATTTCAGACAAATATAGAAGAGAGTTTAATTATAAAGAAAAATATAAAAAAGCAAAAGAATTATATTCCGAAATACACAATATAAATCCGCATATTATAAAAAAGATTAGAACAGAAAAGTGTCCTAATCTAAAGGAAATGACTAAGGAGATTCTGTTAGAATATTGTAAAGGTTTAAAAGATGATACGGCTGAAGCATTAATTCAATCATTTTATAATGAACAATAGAGGAAAAAGCAGGGAAATAGGGAAGTGTGAGTTTTAACTGTTTCCTTTTGCTTGATTGTGAGGTTTGCATAACATCTCACAATTTTTGATATCAGTTTTACCACCATTACTCCAAGGTGTTACATGGTCGGCATCCATTTCTTTAAAATCCCATATTTTATCTTTTTTAGCATCGTGCCCAATAGCACAATAAGAACAATTTGATATCTTTTTCTTTTTGGCTTCAGCGGTTTGTTTATTGTAAACTTCTTTTTTGCCTGCATCATCAAACAAACGCACATCAAGTAATTTAGTATCTTTTGAGCCACCAAGAACATACTCAAAAATACCTTTCCGACTTTTAACATAAGGATCACCATAAAGTTTTTGAACTTCTTTTGATATTTTCTTTGAATCATATTTTTTCTTATGATATTCTTCATACAAACGCCCCCATTCCAGTCCTTGCATTTCCTTTTCAACATCTACAAACATGCCTGAGACCCAGTCAATCACTTTATTAAAATGTTTCTTCAACTCATTAATATTCTCATCATAGCGATGGCGACTCATATATTCGTCAATCTTTCCTTTACTCACCCAGTCCAATGCTCTCTCAAAAAATGCTTGTCTATCTGCACTACCTCTTACATAAGCATTCCATTTTTCTATATTTATATTTTGACTATTACTAAATTCTTTTTTGCCCAATGTGACAAAAGGTCCAGAATAGATTGCATTTAATAACTCCTGTTCGTTGAGTGGGATTCCTTTAATATTTATGGTCTTAAACCATTCTTTTATTTCACTCTCTGTTCCTTCACATTCATAAATAAGTAACTTCGTTTGCAAAATTTTCTCTTTTTTGTCTTTTGCAAGACCGCTAAAATATTGTTCCATTCCACCTTGATCTTTTATAGCAAATTTTTCACCTATAAATCTTCCAAGGCTTGTTATTCGCTGTTGACCGTCTAAAACCTCAAATTTGCTACCACTTGTTTTATTAAAATAAATCAATCCTATTGGGTATCCTTTTAGAACTGATTCAATTACAGCAGCCTCTTTTTCACCACCATCAGAGGCATAGAGATAATTGCGCTGATACTCTGGCTGAATGGTTAGTTTACCAGACAAACCAAATAGACCCTTGCCTTCAAGTTCGTTATACTCAAATCCTTTGCAGATATCTTCAACAGTAATATTGGTTTTTAAGGTTGTATTCATATCATTTTTTGTGTTTTATTAATATGCGTGCATATTGTGGTTTACCTTTTATATAAGTGCAATCTGTTGCGCTTTTTGTATTATTCATTAAATGCTCTCTTTCCCCTTTCACATTAGAATTTCCCAATATTTCAAATTGGTCTGGATTATATTTATCAAGAAAAGTAATTGGAACTCCCATCACACCATTATAATCGCTTGGAATTGCGTTTGTATAAGGTACCTCAATTGCATTATAGTTATCATAATTTTGATAACTATTTTCTTTTTTTCGTAATTGTTTGTTAAATTTTTTATTATCTCTCGCCGTCATAAGTGATAGTGGTTGATGTCGACGACCATGATCAAGATTTGTGAACCATCTTATACTTGGGACTCTGATATATTTATTTCCTTTTTCATCAATCCTTAAACTACTACTTCTAACCTCATAATAATTTGGCACTCTAAATTCAACATCACCGCTATGTATACTATAACCAAGCCATAATTTATTATCTTTAATCAGCGGAAATATTTCTTTATAGGTAATAGCATTAGAATTTCCCAGTATTAGAAATTTCTTATCGTATTCCATTAAATGTGCAACAAACTCTCTAAATAAAGAAAACGGAGGATTTGTAACTACTATGTCTGCTTGTTTTAATAATTCAATGCATTCATCACTTCTAAAATCGCCGTTTTCTTCCAAGGGTTTCCATTCATTGTTTTTATTTTGTCTCAATAATAAAGCAACGTCTTTTAAGTTAAACTCGCCATCGTCGTCTATATCGCCAACTTCATTTATAATCATAAATCTATTGGCTGTTATTTTTGGACGACCTTTTTTGGGTGTTAATGTTTTATCATCCCCAAACAATTCTAGTTGCGTATTTGCTATTGGCGAAGGTTTGTAACTAGTGGTTATTAGTCGTTTTAATCCAAGCCTCCCAAAATTGAGCACAAAATAACGAAAGAAATTACTCTCATAAGGGTCATCACAATTGCAATATACAACTTTGTCTCTAAAAGTATCAATATTATAATCTAAATATGCTTCAATTTCTTTTTGAATATCATTAAATTGAGTATAAAATTCATCTTTCTTGTTTCTTGCAGCATTTCTTAGATTTTTGTTTGAAGATTTTGCCATGTTCCACTGTTTTCTCTATTTTACCATAATGCCGGACCATAAAATGTCCCTCGCGATAGATAGAAATGTGCACAAAAAGGGAAATGAACTTGCTTTTTAATTGATATAATGGGGTTATCGTAAATATTATGAAAAAGGAAGAAAGAAAAAAAATAACAAAAGAGGAGTTTGAGGAAAGATTAATTGCAATGGTAAATGCCCCAGAGGGAAAATACTCTGGATTACATGCAAATGATAAATTTAAAGATAATTTTGAACTAAAGAATTTTAACATATTAATAATAAAAAATTTAGTATTTGATTTCGATCCGTTTCAACTCACCTTTAATAGTCCTATAATGAACAATATTAGGGTAATGGGCGCATTAGTAAATTTTCTTAATTGTAAATTTGATAAAAAAATTGGTGCTGCAATAATTATTACCAATCCATTTCAACTTAAAGATAATATTTTTTCTAAAATAGAGGTTTCAATGGACAGTTATGAGAATTTACAAAGACAAGAAAGTTATAGGTTAAAATTGTCCATTGATATTAAGGGAGATAAATTCGCAGGGACTAACGAGTTTGATGAAATATTTATAGATATGCAATCTAGTAATTTAAATGGAAGATATTTTAGTGTAGAAAATTTAATTATAGACAATCCTACAAAGAAGGTAGAAATAAAGAATATCTGTCTAAATGGAAATATGAAATCTGTAATCATTAGGAGCGTAAGTATGAAAGGATTGTTTATTGGCTATCGTATCAAAGAAAATGTATTTTTTGAGAAAATAATGACCTCGTTAGCATTTAAAGTTTCAGAAGTTTTTCAGATGGAGGATGTTGAAATAACTGATGGATTTTTATTTAATATGGATCCAAAATGTATAGAGTTTAATTTTTTAAGAATAAATAACATAACTTTTCCACCTATTTTTAGCGAACAAAGACAAAGATATTTTTTTAATGTTTTGCGTCATCGGTTGGAAGAGAAGAAAGATTTTATCGGTGCTGTTGAGTTGTATAACCAAGAATTAAATTCGTATGCAGAAAATACCACTCAAGCACAAAAATGGTTGATTCTTGTTAAAAATTTTCTAAGCAAGCATAGGACAGATATTTTAAGACCGATAATATTTTATTTCATGGTGATTATATTTTTCTTCTCTATTTATCTTTTATATTTTAGATGTGATTTTGACGATATATTCCCAGACATTATCAGACCTTGGAGTACTGTTGATGGGGCATGGGGTCCTTTTGAGGCAATAAGAATTATAGCAATATCAGTTTTGTATTATGAGATAATTGTTAGCGCGAGGCTATTTGTTTATAAGAAATAACACCCCAAACACATCCTATAATAAATATATTATAATATATTTATTATAATACTACTCCGCTCGCTCGCCCTCACTCGGTGGCTCCACCGCCTCGCCCTCGCTCACTCCGTTCGCTCACCCCCACGCTCCGCGACCCTTCCACCCAATTATAATAAAATATACTATTTTATTATTTTACAAA
>JAPPQH010000008.1 GCA_028817035.1 Candidatus Campbellbacteria bacterium
CCCTGTTGGCTCTGTCGTCTGCGAATGTAGATGTTCCTACATTAGACCTTTCAACTGAAACAACCGAGTTTGCCTCCTTGGTAAATGTAAACTCTGGTGTGTTGTGGTTTGTTAGGTTGTCTGAATCCGTTCCTGCTCCACCTGCTGTGTCCGTTGCTGTCGTCAAGTCAGGTGTTCCTGGTGCTGCCGGTGCTGTGGTGTCTATCTCAAGAGATGGAGAGAGCGCAGAAGATACGGGAGAAACATTACCTGCTGGGTCGGTTACCGTGAAGGTCAAGCTATATGTTCCTTCACCTGAAGTTCCAAAAGATGAGAAGTCAAAATCTCCACTTGCTGTTTCTGTGTTGTCTGCATCATCTGGATTGTATGGAATTGCGAAAGAAGAACTGTGAGCTGTTCCATCAACAATCAGATTAACTGTTCCGCCTTCTTCACCAGTCACTGAAAATGTCAAGCCTGTTGTTTTGTTTGTTTTGTTGTCGCTGTTTGAACCATAGGTTAGCGTCCCTGTTCCGTGTGTTGTAACTGAAGTAAGCGTATCGTCCGCTGTATCAAGGTCTGCCCCTGTTGGTGCGAGTGGTGGTGTGGTGTCGGCTACAGTATTTGATCGCAACATCCAAGCACTGGCAGCCGTTTTGTTTCCTGCCCTATCTTCCATCTCGTTTACCCTAATTTCAAGTTGTCCATTCTCACCGTCTACAATAGTGCTTCTGAAATTATATGTATATGTCGTCCCAGATACCTGTGATGGTGTGTTTGTTGGGCTAAGTTGTCTTCCTGTTCCTGAACCGCCATATCTGACATTTACTGTTGGTGGGTTCTTTAATGCCGTTGCCTCAGTAACCTCAAGCATAAAGGTGTGGTTATCTCCTGCACCTAAAAAGTATATTCTGGAAGGGGTACCACTTCCAGCAATAGGAACCTCCGTCCTAGAAACACTAAAACCGTAATTATCTACGCTTCCCGTTGGCGCTGTTGTGTCAGCTATTATTGTTGGTATGTCTGTGAAACTTCCCCGTGCAGCGACTGTGTTTGTTGCTATATCAGTTACTGCTCCTACTTGGTACTTAACTGCTCCTCCAGCAGCTCCTCCGTCATTTACTAGAACATCATATTCATATGTGTATGTGTGTGTTTTTAATCCACCTATTGGGAGCCAAGCGGCGATATTATTTGAATTAGAACCTTCAACATTAATATACGCTCCACCGTTATCTATCATTGCCTGTGTAACTGTAATTGATAAAGAGGTAGATGTTGAACTAATAACTCCAATTATGGTATTTGGTGAACAATTACTACTTAAAATACTTTCTACGGAATTACTAACAGATGGGGCAGGAAGTGTTGAAGAGGTTGTACATATACTCGCTTGACCGTTAAAATTAGAATCTATATTAACCGTTGCAGAACCAAGTGCGGCTGGTAATGAGGTCGTTGTCAATCTAAAAGTTTCTGTATTTTCTAAATCACTAATAGTTGGTTTGGTTACAGGCACACTGGATATAACTGGAGTGTTTGAGGTTGCTGTTGCTGCTCTGTCTACAGTTCTGCTACCAAATCTTAGTGTTAATGCTGGTGCTGTTGCTGAAAGCGTGTTTGCCTCAGTAATAGGAACGCTGAAAGTTATCGTTTCGCCAAGCTTGAAGTAGTTGTTACCACCTGATGCTGTTCCCCCACTTGCTGTTACAGTTCCTACGACAGGCGCTGTTGTGTCGGCCACCACGGTTGATACTTCTGTAAAGTTGGCATCTGCCGGTCGTTCATTTCCTGCTTCGTCTCTAAAAGCATTGGTTCTGTATGAGAATGTACCACTATTACTGGCACCAGTCGTAAGAGTGTAAGTATAAGTGCGAGTTTTTACTCCTATTGGGAGCCAGTTGGCAACATCAAAATCGCCCGTTATATCTGCGATAACCCACGCTCCGCCAGCATCTATGTGTGACTGCTTTACTTCAAATGTAACAGGGCTGCTGACAGGATGATTAAAAACTTGACGAGCACTACTACTACATTGAGCATCTACATGTGAAGCAGTCAATGAAGTAAGATTCGCATTGTCACATACAATAACAGATAGGAGTGTTGATGTTCCTGCATAACTAAACTGTTTGCCTGTTCCTGCTGTTGCTGGAAGTGAAGGTGTGGTTATTCTAAAATTACTTGCGCTATGTGTTGTAACACGATAAATAGGTGCCTTCGTGCCTCCGACTACACCTACTGCAGCTTGTGCTGTTAGACTGCTCTCAGATCCACTGCCCCATTTTCCAACAAAAGTTGGTGGAATCGAGATGGTGTTCGCCTCTTCTACAGGGAGTTTTATGGTTATTGTTTCACCATTTTTGAAATACCTTGTTCCACCTGCTACTCTTCCACCGCTAAAGGTTGGTGTTTCTGTTACTGGTGCTACTGTGTCGCTTGTGAATGAGTGCCGTGTTGCTGAAGTTTCTGCTTGTGCATCTCCTCCACTTGAACTTGTCGCACCAACTATACAAACACTTACCTCACCATTAAGAAAACTTGTGAGAGAGGTTGTTATTTTTGGTGTTGCTGTTTTTTCTATCCAAGTTGCGCCAAAACCACCGGTTGAACAAGCATTGCCTGATACTACTTTACTTTTGTAGTGAGTAACACCTGTTCCTGCTACGGTTAAGTCAAGTTCAGTAACTTTGCTTTCTGAGCCGTCTGCTGGTGTTCCTGATACTGTTGCGGTAACTGCGTTAGCAAAAGGTATGTCTAAAGTTGATTCTGCGATATTGTTTCCTGCTATATCTTGTGCTCTGTTTGCTGCAACAAAAACAATTGCAGTTCCACTTCCTGTCGTTGGGGCGGTGAATTGCATCGTGTAACTTCTTCCAGCAGTTGTTGTGGCAAAGGTTGAAGCCGGGAGTGTGCCACCACCACCATTATTTAGTTGGACATCACCTGAAGTAAAAGTTGTTCCAATATCCTCAGAGAATGCAAAGGTTACTGTTGCCGTTTGACCACCAGTTAGTGTTCCAGTTGGTGTTCTTGTTATTGTTAAAACTGGTGGGGTTGTGTCTATTGTTACTTCTAAGACATTGTTTGTTCCAAAAGAATCTTGAGTTGCAAAGGGATTGGTAGAATCTCCACTGGTAGCTGTTAAATGCGCTCCAATGAAACAATACTCTCCGTCAGTCCTTGTAGAGGAAGTTATTGATTGTGTGTTTGTTGGGCTATCTACAGCCACTTCAGAACCCGTGTCTCTAGTTGTTATCTGAGAGAGAAGACTAGGACAAGAAGAAGTCGATTTTCTGATTAATCTAAGTTGGACTTTTTCACCGCCGTGAGCATTTGTCCCACCAAATTGTGTAGTTGGATCGCTTAATGTAAAAGTTGGAGTGTTGTCGCTTGTTATTCTGTCATTGTTTAATGAACCAGTATCAGAACCAGAGTCTAAGGAGATAGTAAAGTCAGTGCCAGCCGGAGGTGAATTAACAGGTGCAGGAATATTTGAAGGAGGAGTTGTTTGTGGTGAAGTTTGTTGTGGTGGAGTTTGTTGTGCACCCTGCGTTCCTTGTGGTTGTGCTTGATCTTGCTGTTGTGCTTGATCTTGCTGTTGTGTGTCGGCTTGTGTAGTTTCCGTTTCCGTTTCTGTTTGTGTAGTTTCTGTTTCTGTTTGTGCTACTTGTTCCGCTTGTGCGTTGTCTGGTGTTCCCTGCGTTTGAGCATCAACATATTTTGTGTATGCGAAAAGTGATGCAGAGATAACAGCAAGGGCAAAAAATCCTAAAGTTAAATTTCTTAAGGATAAAAATCCTCGCAGATTGGGTTTGTGAGTTTCTGTATTCATATGGGTAATTTTTATATGGGTAATATTACAATAAACTTTTATATTAATTTACACTAATATGATAAAACATACCATAGAAATTGCAAGTGTTTTGTGAAAGTATGTTTATATGTGGAAAATCAGCACTTTTTCAAAGTATTTCCCCCATTTTGTCAACCCAATCAGTTCCTCTGCTGCTTCTATTTACTATCGCTCGTGGCTTCGCCACTCGCTTGATTTTGCTCGCAGTCGCTCACTCCGTTCGCTTCTATTTACTATCGCTCGCTCGTTCCACTCGCTCGCTTGACGCAACTCGCAAGCTCGTTGCGGTCGGACTTGGACTCTTGCAACCTATCACTTGCGCTTGGTCGCTTTATGCAAGTGGAAAATGTGATATATTTAGGAAGATGAAAAATGAAAAAGAGAGAAAGATGGAAAAGAACATTGCTTTTATAGATGGACAGAATTTACATCTTGGGATAAGAGATCTTAATTGGAAATTAAATCACAATAAATTTAGAACATATCTGAAAGAAAGATATAAGGTTTGTGAAGCCAATTATTTCCCTGGATTTTTTATGGAAGATTTTCAAGATTTGTATAAAAAATTACAAGAAGCGGGTTTCTTATTAACTTTTAAAAAACATACTGAATTACACCAATCTAAGAAAAAAGGTAATGTAGACACTTTGATGGTATTTGAAGTTATGAAAACTTTAAATGAAAGGTCTGATGAGTTTGATTCAATAATTCTTGTTACTGGTGATGGTGATTTTTATGAATTGGTTAGTTATCTTATTAAAAAGAAAAGATTAAAGAAAATTTTATTTCCGAGCGGTAAACAAAGTTCATCTTTGTATAATAAATTGGATAATAAGTATAAGCACAGTCTTAATAATTCTAAAGAAAAAATTGAGCTTAAATAAAAATGAAAGGGGGGCGTCCTCGGCACTAACACCTTTGGAGCCCCCTTTCGTCGTGTGAAAATGAAAGGGGGGCGTCCTCGGCACTATCACCTTTGGAGCCCCCTTTCGTCGTGATACATTATTTATTATATACCCTCCCCACAGAAAAAGCAAGTCCTCGCGAGATATTGTGTAAAACCTTGAAATGTAGCATTATTTCGTGGTTTTTTGGTTTTTGGGTGCTATAGTCCAAGTGCTTCGTTGTAGCAGGTTTGTGCTTTTTCAAGTGTGCCGCAGGATACAAACTTTTTTATCAAAAATACCATAAAGGAGTTCCATAGGCTGCCTTCTTCTTTTTTGCTATCAAGTGCATACCAAACCAATTCGCCGTCTTTGGTTGCTTCTTCTTTTACTATATCTCCTGCTCCATCGTAGCTGTAATCTCTTCCAAAGCCAACTACTCTGAAGGAATTGACTTTGTCATTTCCATTTGTTCCTATAAAAATATTTTGTCCTTCTACCAATAAAACAAATTCTGTGTCGCTCAATTTTCTCGCGGTTGTCTCTCCTTCGTTCTCGCCACGGCGTGATTTTATGGTCTTTAATTCTCCGTCTTCGTATTCAATAATTCTGTCTTCGTCTGCAAAGGTGCCGATTGTTTTTCCGTCTGATTCAAAGTATGTTATTCCTTTTCCTTCAACGGTTGCAACTTTTGTTCCTTTTTCATCATAAAAAACAACTTGTCCGTTTTGTTTGTACACGACATTTACTTTTCCATTTGGAAAATGTTTAACAATGTCTCCATTTATTTTTCTCTCCCATTTTGTGATTCCGTCACCTTCGGTGTGTGTGTCTGAATTTTCAAGTGCGCTTCTTATGTGTGGTGGGACTTCATTGTTAGCGAGGGCGATGTGGCTGTGGGTGAGCAAAAGCGCAAGGAGAAGTGCGATGAGGAAAGCGGTTGTAAAAGTGGTTGTGAGAGTGCTTGTGAAAGCGCTTGTGAAAGAGCCGACACTACGGCGGCGAGTAAAGGAGTCGCCACTACGGTGGCGAGTAAAGGAGTCGCCACTAAGGCGATCGCCAACTTTTGCAATATCTGTTTGTCTGTGTTTTGTGGGTTTCATATATTAAATATAAGCATATATGGGTTGATATGTAAAGAACTTGGGATTAAGGAATTAAAAGTATTTTTTCTTTAGAAATTTAATACACTCATCCCATTTTTTAGTGTGTTCTTTATTTTTAGACCCTTTGTAATTGAGGTATTCTCTATTGAAAATGTAGCCAAGGTAAATCTCACTTTTTTCTTTATTTATAAAACACAGCATGCGATAGGCATTTTTTCCACTTGTGCTTGGGTTTGGTATGTGTATTAACCAAATCATTTTTTTGCCATCGGGGTTATATATGGGTTTTGATCTGCCTGTTTTTACACACTCAAAGGTGCGCATGTTGTTTATCAAATATTCTTTAAGTTTCTCTGAGCGGTCGTGTTGTTTTAGATATTTATAAAACTCTTTTTCTGATACGCAGTAGTCAACCTTGTTTACCTTAATCGCCATACTTCCCTTTTTCTTCTCTATATTAAATCTATATCGGCAGAATATTTATAGTTTATTTTGTCGCTCGGTTTAGAATAGAACCAAGGTGCTTCAAGGTGGGTCTGTGCGACTATTTCTTTTGTTGTCCACTTTTTGAATTTTCTACAGATTTTTTCAAGGAGTTTTTTTTCTCTCGCGGTAAAGACGCTTATAGATGGGTTGGCGTATGCCTTGTATTTATTTTTATGACCTCCTTCTGTGAGAATTATTTTCTCTACTTCAATTTTTTTATCTTTTTCAAGAGATGCGACAATCTCTCTTGCCTTGATGGGAACTGGTCCAAAGTCTAAATGGCGATATATGTCGCCAGTAACACTTTTTTTTGTATCTCTATAGTTTGCAAAGTCAAGGTAATAAAGGAGTTTCATTAACTTTGTGTCTCCTAAATATTCATTATTGCAGTGTTTTATAAAGTAAAGCACCGCGTTTTCATATTTCTTTATGTTCACGCTCATTAAAGTTATTATATCATATTTCTATGAATGGTAAACGGCAAAAGACCCGCCAAAAATGACAGGTCTTTTACGATCACCCGTTGGGGCAAAGCCTCCAATGTAGAATTGGATTACTTATATTATACACAAAATACTAAAAAGGGTGGCGAGTGTGTGGGGTTGCGAGGGTGTGGGGTTGGAGGAGTCGTGTGGTGTGGCGAGGTGTGGGGTGGCGACTTGGAGTAGTATTATAATATATATATTATAATATATTTATTATAATATATATATTACAGGATTTGTAGGGTGTGAGTCCGACCGCAACGAGCCTGCGAGTTGCGTCAAGCGTTCAAATAGCAAAGTAATAGGTTGTAGAGATATGAGTCTGATCGCAACGAATTTATGAGTTGCGTCAAGCGAGCGAGTGGAACAAGCGAGCGATAATGAATAGAAGCGAACGGAATAGATTGTAGAGGCATAAGTCCGACCGCGACGAATTTATGAGTTGCGTCAAGCGAGCGAGTGGAACAAGCGAGCGATAATGAATAGAAGCGAACGGAATAGGTTGGAAGAGTCCAAGTCCGACCGCAACGAGCCTGCGAGTTGCGTCAAGCGAACGGCTTTGCCGTTCGCGTTAATAAAAAGGAAGCGAAGGAGCGAGGCGGTGAAACCGCCGAGCGACTGAGCCATCTATCGGGATTGAACCGATGACCTCTCCCTTACCATGGGAGTGCTCTACCAACTGAGCTAAGATGGCTATGTTTTAAATTATAGCAATTATTTTTTATTTTATGCTATATACGGAGTATTCTCCGATTTCAATTCTTTCACCAAATTTTTGCGCTGCACTTTCAATCATGTTCCCTATTGTCTGTGTTTCGTCTTTTATAAATGCTTGATTTAGGAGGACGAATTCTTTTAGGTGTGAGTCAATTTTTCCTTCTAATATCTTTTCTTGGATGTCTTTTGGTTTGTCTTTTGGAATTTCTTCTGAGAAATTGTTTCTTATTTTGTCCATTTCATTTTTTGGGATGTCTTCGCGGGAGCGGTATTGTGGTTTCATTGCTGAGATGTGCATGGCTATGTTGTAAGCGAGTTTTACAAACTCTTCATTTTTAGACACAAAGTCTGTTTCTGACAATAGCTCAACCATCGCACCGATTTGGTTTGTGTTGTGTATGTATGATTGGACAACGCCTGCACCGAGGTCTCTGTCTTTCTTTTTGTTTAGGACTGCTTTGCTTTCTTTTTGTATTATTTCTCTTGCTGTGTCCATGTCTCCTTTTGCGGTTTCAAGCGCTTTTTTACATACTCCTATTGAGACACCTGTTTCTGCGCGTAATTCTTTTATTCTTTCCATTTCTACTGACATAATTTATTTTTCTTCTGTTTCTTTTCTTTCAGACCTTCCCTTTTTGTATGCTTCTGCGAGTTTGCTGAGTATGAATTCTACACTTTTTCCTGAACTTATGTTTGCTACGATTGGGTGGTTGATTTTTCCTATGTCGCTGTTTGAACTTGTGATTCCTATTACTGGTATTCTCTTTCGTGCTGCTTCTTCTACTGCTATTTTTTCTTTTTTTGTGTCAATCACAATGAGTGCGTGTGGTAGCCGTGTCATATCTTTTATTCCATAAAAACTTTTTTCAAGTTTGTTTAGTTCCCTTTCAAAGAGGACTATTTCTTTTTTTACATATTTTGATGCGAGGTCGCCAGAACTTTTTTCTTTTCTCAGTTTTTTCATTCTTTCTATTCTGGTTTGTATGCTTTTGAAGTTTGTTATTATTCCGCCGATCCACCTGCCTGCTATGTAGGGCATCTCAATTTTTTCTGCTGTTTGTTTTATTAAATTTTTCACTTCGTTTCTGCTGCTTGCAAATAGGATTGTGTAGCCGGATTTTCCGAGTGTGTAGACATATTCAATGGCGTTTTCAAAGAGGGGTGCTGTTTTTTCAAGGTTAAAAATTTCTGTTTGTCCTTTTATACCAAAAATTAAATCAACAACAGATGGGTGTCTGTGGCTTTTTGTCATTGCGTAATGTGCTCCAACTTTAAAAAGGTTGTCCACCATTTCATCTTTTGGTTTAACCTTTTTTGTTTTTTCTTTATTTTCTTTTTTCTCTTCTGTCATATTCATAATTATGCTGGAAAATTATAGCATAGCTTGGTGATTTTAACAAATCATCATTTTTCTCCCTCTGAGAGCCCTTGTGTGAGGGCGGTTATTATGGCTTCTATCTCGCCTGCGAGGATTTTTTCTATTCCGTGCCACGATTTTTTTATGCGGTGGTCGGTGACTCTGTCTTGCATGATGTTGTATGTGCGGATTTTTTCTGAGCGGTCTGCTGTTCCTATTTGCGATCTTCTTTGGTCTCTTCTTTCTTTTTCTTCTTTTTCTGCGGTGTGTGCGGCGATTTTTGCTTTTAGTATTCTCATGGCTCTTTCGCGATTTTTTTGTTGGCTTCTTTCTGCGGTGCAACGGACATCAAGTCCTGTTGGTTTGTGAACGAGGCGGACTGCTGTTTCTACTTTGTTTACATTTTGTCCTCCTGCTCCGCCTGACCGTGAGAAGTCCATTTCTATGTCTGCGGGGTCTATGTTTATTTCTGTTTTTGTTTTTATGGGTAGGATGGCGACTGAGATTGCTGATGTGTGTATTCTTCCTGATTTTTCTGTGGTGGGGACTCTTTGTATTCTGTGTACTCCTGTTTCAAAACGGAGGTTGTTGTAGACTTCTTTTCCTTTTAGTTCAAAGACTGCTTCTTTGTATCCGCCGATTAAGTTTCTTGATTCGTTTACCAGTTTCATGCTCCACTCTTTTTTTTCTGCATATCTGCGATACATTTCAATGATGTCTGCGACAAAGAGTGATGCTTCGTCGCCGCCTGCTCCTGCTCTCACTTCAAGGACGATTTCTTTTATTTCTTCTTGTTCTTCTCCTTTTTCAAGTATGGAGTCCATTTTTTCTTTTAGTGCGGTGATTTCTTTGTCTATTTTTTCAATGTCTTCATATGCAAGTTCGGCGAGGTCTTCGTCCTTGCTCATTTGTATCAGTTCTTCTTTTTTTTGTTTTAGGCGTTTGTATTCTTCTGCGAGAAATTTTGTCCTGTTGTCTTCTTCATACACAGATTGGTCGCCAACATTTTTGTTTGACATATTTGAACAGGGGTTTATTTAACTTTCTTTCTGTGTTAGGTCTTGTGTTTCTTTTTTGGTTCTGACTTTTGGTTTTGCTTTGGTGTTTTTTGGTTGTGCTTTTTCTGCTCTTTGTTTGAACTTTTCTACTCTTCCTGCGGTGTCAACAACGAATTCTTTTCCTGTGTAGAACGGGTGGCTTGCAGATGATATTTCAACTGAGATTATTTGGTATGTGATTCCGTTTCTTTCTTCGGTTTTTTCGCCTGTCATGGTGGACGATGAGAAGAACTCCGCGTTTGTTTCTTTGTCGCGGAATATGACGGGGTGTGTTTTTGGATGTATATCTTTTTTCATTGTCCTTTGATTATAGCACTATATGAAAGATTTGTGAAATGGGGGTTACTGGCTCAAGAAGTCTATCCTTCTCTGGAATTCATCGGCATAAGAGGTGACGGTTTTGCAGTAGCCCCACGCGACATTGCTGTTGAAGTTTCCGCCTGCGAGGTATTTTCTTGATGCGGTGCATTCATTTGTTTTTCCGTTTATGCCTTTTAGTTCTTTGAGGTAGACCGCTGAGGCGACGAGTGCGTCGCGTGGGTTCCATGGGTTTGAGGGTGATGAGAGGTCAAGTATTTCTCTTATTTTGTCTTTGCTTTTTACATAGTACCAACCGCTTGTCCAAAATGGGTAACGGTTTATGAAGTATTGTGTTCGTGGTCCGACTGTTCCTGTTCCTCTTGTCAGTCCGTCAAAATCAAGTAGGACGGATCTGTATGTTTCTTGGAGGCGTGTTACGGCGTTTGCTGTTTTTCTTCCATATATGTTGTTCTCTTGCCCTGGTGATCCTTCGCCTTCGTTTGAAACTGTGAAACCATTTTTATTTAAAAATCTTTGGAGGGCGCGGACATCAGAGCCGACATCACCTGTTTCAAGTGAGCGGTCAATTATGAAGCTGCTTCGTGATACGCCGCAGGAGTTTGTCATTCTGTTTACATATCCGCCGTAACACGCCCAGGTTGATGGGATGAATTGTGCTGGTCCCATGGCGCCACCCCAACCATAACTTGGTCTGCGGGATACTGGCTGTTTGTCGGGGTTGAGTCCGAGGTTTTTTGTTATCACCTCAAATACGGGTCGGTCGCGGACTGGGTGCATGTCTTCTCTCCAGTTCCCTGTTCCCAAGTTTCTTCCGAGTTCTGTTTCTATTTTTATTATTCCAAGCAAAAACGCTGGTCTTATCCCTGTTAGTTTTTGCGCGAGTTCGGCAAATTCAACTGCTTCACCAAAAGATATTGCTGCGCTTCCGCGTAGTTCAAAAAGTTCTGCTCTTATTCTGTTAACTTCTTTTTCCCTGTCTACTATTATTTCCTCATAAAGCGATTCTACTTTTTTTGAGAGATCTAGGACTTTTTGTTTTTCACTTTTTGCTTCTTCTATTTCACGCTGTTCTATTTTTTTTAGGGAGCGAAACCCTTCTTCTTCTCTTCTTTCTTCAAGTAGTTTTGTTCTTGTTTCTTCTGTTTCCTGTTTTGCTTCTGATATTGTTTCAAGTGATGCGGTGAGTGCTTGGTGAAGAGTTTTGTGATCGTTTATGTCATTGAACAAAACGGAGATTGATTCTTCTGCGAGTGCGACATATATGTATGGCGTTTTGTCGGTTTCGTTTAGTGAGCGCATTATCTCTGACAATATCTCTTTTTCTCTTTCTGTTTTTATGTTTAATCGCGCTATGTTTCTCTCACTTCGTGAGATGCTTGTAGAGAGTTTGTTTATTTCTGCTGTGTGCTGATTTATTACTGACTGTTTTTGGGAGATTTGTCTGTTTATTCTGTCGACTTCTGATTGGATTGTTGTGGTGTCTGCCTTTTTTGTATCAAGTTCTTTTTTTAGTTGGTCTATTTCACCTTCTGCTTTTTTGAGTTTGCCCTCAAGTTCTGCCTGTCGTTCTTTTATTTTTTCAGAGACGGATTGCGCTGAGGCTGGGATGGTCGGGGTTCCCAAAAATAAAAACTGGAGCGCAAGGATGCACAACAGGAAATATGCTATTGATTTTGTTGGTTTCTTTGCCTTTGTCGGCACTTGAAAGGACATGGTGTTTGTGTTTATTTCTTTTTTGCTTGCTCTCCTTCTTCTGCTACTTCGCCCTCTGCTTC
Source organism: Candidatus Campbellbacteria bacterium (assembly GCA_028817035.1). Classification (NCBI taxonomy): domain Bacteria; phylum Candidatus Campbelliibacteriota; species Candidatus Campbelliibacteriota bacterium. Next base: position 12,025 of record JAPPQH010000008.1, read on the forward strand.
TTTCTTTCCTTTCTTTTCAACTTCTACTGAGTCGACTGTTTGCTCTGTCTGGTCTTCTATTTTTTCCTCTTTTTGTTCTGTTACGGATGCAATTATTGTGTCGGGTTTGTCTTTTGCTTCTACTCCGTTTGGTAGTTTTATGTCGCCTACTGTTATGTGTGATGAAAAGTCCTCTAACAAAGAAAGGTCTGCTATGACTTCGTGTGGGAGGTCTTGTGGTAGTGCTTCAAGGTCTATTGAGTGCATCACTTGAATTAAAACGGCGCCCATCTCTTTTACTGCTTTTGATGTTCCTTCAAATTTTATGTTAACTTTCGCGGTTATTTTTACATCTTTTGAAACTGCCAAAAAGTCTGCGTGTATTGGTCGTCCTGTTATGGGGTCAAAGACGACATCATGAATTATCACACTCTTTTTTCCAAGTGCGCCTTCTGATTCTATGACCGTTGACTCTCCTGCTTCTTTCCATACTCTGCTAAATTCTTTTGCCGAGACCGCGATTGGCGTTGTCTCTGATTTTCCGCCATAACAGACAGAAGGGATAAACCCTTCTTTGCGAAGTTTTTTGTTTGCCTTTGTGCCTGTATTTTTTCGTTCGTGAAATACAATGTTTGACATTGCCTACATTATACCACAAAAGTATTTTTATGAAACCTTGAATTTTGGCTCGCCCCCCTCAAGGGCTGCGATGATGTTTTCTGCTGCTATGACGGACATTTTTCCTCTTGTTTCTTCTGTTGCGGATGCTGTGTGGGGGGTCAAGACCACGCGCTCTATTTCTGCCAGACCTTCTGCGAGTTTTGGCTCTTCTTCAAAGACATCAAGTGCGACGCCTTTTAAGTTTCCGTTGTTGAGGTGGCGGACTAATGCTTTTTCATCTATTATTTTGCCTCTTGATGTGTTTATGAGGTAAGCGTCTTTTTTCATTAAGTTAAGTTTGCCTTCGTTTATTATTTTTTCCGTGCTCTTCAAGAGCGGCATGTGTAGTGTTATTATGTCGCCCTGTTTTAGAGCGTCATCTATGTTTTGTTTGAAGTTGGCGTTCAGTTCTTGTTCCATTTTTTCATTTTTCTTTATGTCAAAGTAAACTATTTTCATTCCAAAACCTTTGTGGGCAATCTCTGCGACACGAGAACCTATCCTGCCTGAACCTATGACTGAAAGTGTTTTGTCTTTTAGGTCGGTCCCAAGAAGTAAAAGTGGCTCCCACCCTCTGAAGCGACCTTCTCTTATGAAACGATCTCCGTCAACGACACGGGATGTTGAGGCGAGCATGAGCGCCATTGTGTGTTCTGCAACGCTCTCCGTGAGGACGCCAGGTGTGTTTGTTATCGTTATGCTCCGCTTGGTTGCTTCTTCTATATCTACATTGTTATATCCAACGGCATAATTTGAAAATATTTTTGTGGATGGTGATGCGTCAAAAGTTTCGGCGTTTATGGAGTTGGTAAGCATGCACAAAACCGCATCAAATTTATTTTTTGAGAGGATGTCTAAAAATTCCTCTTTTGTTAGGTCGCGGTCGTGGGGGTTGCAGATTATCTCATAACCTTTCTCTCTCAAAAGATCAATCCCAGCGCTGTGCAATTTTCTCGTTATAAAAACTGAAGGCATATATAAAATAATTTTAGCATATAAATATGGAAGAAAATGCCCCACTTGCGACCGAGGGTCGTGTGGTGTGATGGCGAAGAAAAAAGAAAACCCCTACCTAATACCAATCGTCTATGACGACCAGTATAGGTAGGGGCAAGTAAGAACAGTGTCAGTTGCAAGAGCCCGCAGTGCCAGGTGCCAAACCGAGATCACATGCTTCACCAGCACTTGGGGCAGCGGCAGCAGGAGTTCTCCTCTTGCTGGAGCCACCACCAAAGATCATCTCGGCAGCGACTGCGGCGGTGATTATCACCACCGTGACACACCACACACGATTTCCACGGCAATAGTCGCTGATTGTTGACTTGACGCCCGCAAAAAACGACCTATCATTCGTGAATGCCCTGCAACTATTTTCAGAGTTCTGCCCTCCTTGGCAAATGTCTGGCTTGAGGTAGGTATAACCGTCCTTGAGGTATTCCCTCTTGTACTCATCATAAGTCCTAACTCCAGCCACCTCGACGAATCCATCGCTCTTGATCTTGCTGACGATAATGCCGTTAGACACGATGTCGCCATCTTTGTTCAAGACGAATGGAATATTTTTCACAATCTCGTCATCCCTGTTGATATGGATAAACACGCCAAAGGTTGTCGTGTATCCCTCGTAAGGATGACATATCTGGTCTTCCCCTGCCTTTTTGCAGAAAAACTCTGGGTCGACATCCATCGTCAAGGTTTGAACATGAACATGACTGTCCCTCTCAAATTGCTTGGTCAGCAACATGCTCCAATGATTTTTGTTTTTGGGGTGAGGGATCAAGCGAGTGATCAAAAAGGTTTTCCCGTCGTAGGAAACTTGATGACCTTTCTCTTTGCTACTCATCGTCTTGAAAGACAAAGGGTTAGCAAGCACATCCTTGATGTTATGGGTTTTGGTGGCGATGAAGTTCATCTCATCCTTCCACTTCATAGCTTGATCGTTGCTGGTATCCATCAGACTTCCACCACAACCACCCATAAGGAGGGTGAAGGCGGTGGTGAGAAACAGAACGAGAGACCGCGAACGGCGAATACGGTGCATAGCACACCTCCTAAGTTTTTGCGAATACAGAAAGGTAGATGATTTGCGGAATTGCAACCCATCGGTGAATTCCTGTGTCCTGTGACACAATGTCCTTTTGTGAAAGAACATTTGGGGCAATGCCCAACTACTTATATGATGTCATATCTAAAGAAAATTGTCAATATGGGGTGGCGAAAGGGTCGCGTGGTGTGATGGCGAAGGAGTGCGAGATGTGGGGCGAACGGAATAGGTTGCTGAGGCATAAGTCCGACCTTTGCGACGAATTTATGAGTCGCGTGAAGCGAGTGGCGAAGCCACGAGCGATAATAAAATAGAAGCGAACGGCAAAACCGTTCGCGATAATAAAAAAGAGGGGCGTTTGGCTGGTGTAAAACCAACCAAACGCCCAGTAAAAAGAACAGTGTCAGTTGCAAGAGCCCACGGTGCCAGGTGGCAAACCGAGATCGCAGGCAGCACCTCCGCCTCCGCCACCACCAGGGGCAGCAGCAGGAGTGGATTTGGAGTTGGAACCACCGTCTAGCAGTTCAAAACCAGCCCAGACGACAAGCGCAGTGCCGAGTATGCACTTAACGGGATTCCTTACGCACTTACCCCAAAGATCTGCGAACCCGCCAGCGAATAGACCGTCCACAACCTTGTCGGTGGTTGCTTCACAGCCTTCGCCAGTGTCACATCCCTTGGGATAGATAACGTCGTACCCGCCCTTTTCGTAACGGCTAAGAAACTCACTGCGAGGCATAACTCCAACAACTGTGACAACCCCACTTGTCTCATCAATCTTGCTGACAAGGGCGGGGTCGAGTATGATGTTGCCATCCCTATCCAAGGCGAAATACTCCTTCTTTATGCGATCCCCATCTATGTTGTGATGGATAAACATGCCGAAGGTTACTTTGTATCCGCCAGAAAAAGGACGGCATGTCCCACTCTCTGCCTCTTGGCAAAATCTCTCTGGGGGAAGATGTTCCCCAAAAGTGTTTACCAAAACCCAGCCCTTACCAGCATTCCTGACAAGAGCTATACCCAACCTGTCATGGTTTTCACTGTTCATACGAGAGAGATGAAATATCTCTTCGTTGAAAGAAACCTTGAAACCCGCTCCGTCGCCTTCCTTCACCTCATAACGATCGGGATCGGCAAACACCTGCTTGAGGGGAACGGTATCATAAGGGAAATGCAGATTTCTCCGCCATTCATCAGCCTGCTTGGAATCAACATTCTTGATCCCAGCACAGCCACCCATAAGGAGGGTGAAGGCGGTGGTGAGAAACAAAACGAGAGTCCGCAAACGGAAAGAATATCGCATAGCTTCACCTCCTAAGTTTTTGCGAATGCAGAAAGGTAGATGAGTTGCGGAATTGCAACCCACCAACGAATTCCTGTGTCCTATGACACAATGTCCTTTTGTGAAAGAACATTTGGGGCAATGCCCAACTACTTATATATTATCATATCCCCCAAAATATGTCAAGCGATGGGTGAAGGGGTGGCAAGGCGTGGGGGCGAGTGATGGTTTGAGGAGTATAAGCCCGACCTTTGCGAGCCTGCGAGTAAGCATGGAAACGAAATCGGCGGGTTGGAGGGCGTGAAACTTGACCTTTGCGAGCCTGCGAGCAAAATCAAGCGAGGCAACGAAGTTGCCAAGCGATAATGAATAGAAGCGAACGAAGTGAGCGATTGCGAGTTGCATCAAGCGAGTGGCGAAGCCACGAGCGATAATAATATAGAAAAAAAGAAGCCCCTACCGACGACCGAAGTCGTTTATGGTAGGGGCCAATTGACTCACCGCCTGTCCTTAGCGAAAATGTACATTCTCGCCTTCAAGGTTGAGAAATGACGATGTACCCGCTTGCTGGGGCTGAGAGCCTTTCGGCTTCCCTGCATCAGCATTTTGCGGAGACCGTTGTGTCGTCCCTCCAGCCACACACTCAATGAGTTTTCTACCGGCCTCATCTTTTTGGGCAATGGCATTATTTTTTTCGGAAAGGAGGAGTTTGATGACACCCTGCAGACGGACAATCTCTTGCTCCGCGCTGCCCAACCTTGCCTCCGTGATGCCCAACTTTGCCACAAGTTCCTCCGCCAGTTCCTTGCAGTTTCTATCCCCCTTAGTAGTGGGATCAGAAATGATGCAAGATTCGGATACCTTCTGTTTGAGGGCATTCTCAAGCTCGCTAACCCTTTGAGCCAACTTAGTCGTCAGCTCTTCGCAGTCCACAAGCTCCCTAGAGTAGGGATCTGTGCAAGATTCGGGTATCACCAAAGGCTCAGGACATGCCATAGGCTCGGACCCCTCTTGATAGGGATAACAAGCAGCACACTGCTTGATTTCCTCAAACCCCTGTTGCAACTCCTCGGAAGTGACGCATTGAGATTCTGTCTGCAAAGGTCCCTCTCGCAGAGAGTTCTCTTGAAGAATAGCTATCCCCTCGGAGTTCTCCTCGAATTTCTCCTTGATGTCTTCTACCATCGGCATAAGATGTCCAACAAAGAAAAACGCTGTCAAAAGGATGGAGATAGCCATCAAACCGCTGAACCAGGAAATTGCCCGAAATATGCTTGTCATTTCTTTGAAACAGCCCTCAAAATCTCCTCTCAGTTCGGAAATTTGGTTGGCAAAGATATCACCCGGTTGAACCTTCGGTTGAACCTTCTTGGTGCCAGGACTACCCTTACCATCTCCGCTCTGGTTGGGGTCTTGGGTTTCTTCTGCTCCGCTTCCCGCAAATACTGTCGTATTGTCGTCGTTAGCCATAGTGCACCTCCTTACTTTGGATGCTTTTGGTTTAGATGACCGAAAGAAGATGAATTGCAGAATTGCAACCCATCGGTGAATTCCTGTGTCTATGACACAATGTCCTTGTGAAAGAACATTTGGGATTAACCCAACTGCTTGTATATTATCATATCACAAAAAATATGTCAAGCAGAGGGGTGAGAGGGTTGCGGAGTGTGGGGCGAGTGATGGTTTGTAGAGGTATGAGTCTGACCGCAACGAGCTTGCGAGGCAAGTCAAGTGTTCAAATAGTGAAGTAATGGGTTGGAGGTCGTGAAACTTGACCTTTGCGAGCCTGCGAGCAAAATCAAGCGAGGCAACGAAGTTGCCGAGCGATAATAAAATAGAAAAAAGAAGCCCCTACCGCGACCAAAGGTCTTGGTAGAGGCTAGTAACCACTGGATCACTTAGAGATTTGTGCTACCAGTCAGCTGATAGTGTGACACGGAGCCAGTCCTATTTTCCTTTCCTTCCTTTTCAGGAGGGGGAGGATCTACAGGAAGAACCGTTGGAGGATCTCGATGGATAACCTCCACAGTAGGTCCGTTTTGAGGAGCCGCGGAGACATCAGGCACACCCAACAACGATGCTGTCGCTCCGCCGTTGGGATTTCCCTTGCCGTTGAGGCCTTTGAGATAACACCATGCCATAAGGGCATCAGTGTGCTTCTCGCTGACAAGCCGAAGCAGGCTGTTTTCGTGATTTTGCAAAGTAGCCTGTGCGTCCTGCAACTCCATCTTTGTCCCATCCAAGTGTCGGGTCAAGGCCGCAACTTGTTGGGTCAAGGCCATATTCTTTTGGGTGAGAGAACCGTTGACTTTCTGCAGACGGGCAACCTCTTGCTCCTCTTTTTTGAGTCGCTCTTCAGAGACAAACTCGCCCTCAGGGAAATTAATCACACAATTGTGTTCAATATCCCCAACGGCATTGCCCTCGGCTACCTTAGCCACAACCTCTTTCTGATCCGCCCCCATCTTCTCTATGATTTCAAGGAAACGCTCCCGGGCATCTGCCAACTCCGCTTGCGTGGTCGCCACTTTTGCCCTCAGGTCATCTGTCTCTTCTCGCGAGGAGAAATTCGAAAACAGATAGCCGAGGAGGAAAAAGCCAGCGGCTGCAAGGGTGTAGCAAATGGGTCGCTGAATTGCCCCCCACGCACCAAGCATGAGAGAAAACATCCACGACCAGAAGCTCTTCCACATATTCCGAAACTGCCTTACGAAGCGCTGAAAATGACTCCGAGGAGTCTTCTTTTTGGACTTACTCATCAGGGTACCTCCTTTTGGTATTCTGTGAAACAACCCTAAGTGGTTGCTGAGAATCGCAAGTGAAACTTACAACTCTCTTTGTTGATGTTCAGTAGCTAAGGAAACCTTAGCCTCACTTATATAGTATCATATTTGCCAAAATATGTCAATATGCGGGGTGGAGGGAGAAAGAGAGGGAGAAAGGAGGGCGAGGAGCGAGAGAGGGGGCAAAAAATAAAGCCCTGTTTTGAGGGGCTTTATTTTTGTTGTGCTTTTTGAAAGCGGGTTTTACTGTGTTGGTCCGTTAAGCGTGACTCTCAAGAGATCGTCTGTGAGCTGTGGGTGTACTATCACAACTGCTCTTGGTTCAGTTGCAACTCCGTTGTCTAAGTTTTCCTCAAGACTACGAGATGGGTCAGGCTGTCCGCCTGCAAAACCACTGCCAATCTCTGTGTTTTCCTCAGTTCCTGCATCGTGATTTTCTGCGATGAAACTTCTGTTTATGTTTCCAGGTAGCAGAGAGGTCGTTGCAAAAACATAACCGTCATTTGAAGCTACTGCCATTTGAAGGACTGATAATTGTGGTTCTGTCTCGCCTGTTAAGTAAGGTATTTCAGGTGGAAGTTCAACAACTTTGCTTTGACCTGGTTCAATCGGACTATCAACTGGTATCGCGTAAAATACCGTGGGATCTCTATCAATTGATAGCAAGAAAGGTCCTGGCTCACCAACTTCTGCGAGTAATTCAAACTCTGGAGGAGCAATCTCTCCCTTGAAATCAAAATCAACAGAAGAATCATGGATTAGTATCACACCTTGGGATAGTGGTTGTGAGTCACTTAGGTTCTCAAGTGTTAATGAGAGTCCTCGGAGAAATTTTACATCTTCTTCAACTGTTGGCTCTACTACGACTTCGTCTGAAGAATCGCGGAAGAAGAAATAGTAGATGACTGTTCCGATTATTATAAGAATAATAATCCATAGAACTACGCCTCCTGACTCGTAATTTGTTTTTTCGTTTTTCATATTTATGAATATAATAAATAAACTTAAGTTTAAGTTTTAATGATTTGGGATTTACCAACGCTTTTGCGATGATAAATAAACTATATCTTATAGAGAGATATGTGTAAACAAGAGAGAAAAAGACCCCTGCCCATATGAAGTCATGGGCAGGGGTCTTTTGGACGAGGCTATTGCGGAGCGGTGTCCTCGTTGGCGGGCTTGTCACTTTCTACAAAGATGTCTACACAGGTTTCTTTTCCTCCTGAGATGTGGTGCAACTGTGCGCACTCTACCCTCTTGAGGTCTTGCAAAAAGCGTTCAATAGCAACAAGGCGTTCATTGAACTCCTTTTGTGTCGTCAACATCTCTTTCCGTGTTTTCTGGATACGCTCTTCAAGTGCATGCCAATTCAACTCTGAATCGGGGGTTTTTAGTTTTGCTTCTTCAGGATAAACGATGATACCCAATACAAGCCCAACAGCTAAGAAACCAAGAAATACACCCATAACATTAACATCGCAAAAAGACTGAAATTTTGACATTGCACAACACCTCCACGGGTTTCTGTTGCGGACGACCTTTGAGATAAAGGTCTTGAAAAAGCGCTCTTGTGTCTTTGACACGATGCCCTTTTGTGAAAGAACATTTGGGCTTGACCCAACTAATTTGTATATTAGAGTATTAAAATTGCCCTGTCAAACATAAATAATTTTGAAAAGAAAAAGCCCTCGGTGAACGAGGGCTTTGAAATCGCGAAGAGGACATCATCCGACACCTTTCGCTACACCATTTTGGTTTGAGGTGCTGGGGTAAATCGCACTACCACCCCGAAGTTCTGCCAAACGAGTTTTGGCTTCTTCGGCCTGTTCTCTATGCCATTGCTCAGACGGTTTGAGGCTGCATACCCACCTTAGGTATTGCCTTTCAGACTTAAACCTTCCTTCCAAAAGCCGCTTGATGCAATGGAGTGACAGGTATTGACCCCCTTCTTGAAAACCGTCTTGTTTTATCAAGTGCAGAACATCGTGAGTGATTCCGAAGTCACTGGGATCCTTGTTCCACTTCGCATGTCTACAAAAATCCTCAACAAGACGATTACAGCCGTATGCATTTTTCGTCTTTATGGCTGTGTCAAGGGCTAAGAAGTAGAGCTTCTTGAGCCAGTCATACATTTCACTCTTCCAAAGTGGGTGTGTGATTGTGGAGAGGCCACCTATGAAGTGGCTGTGTTCCATGTGGTTTTGTCTCCGAGCATCAAGGAAAATGTTTAGCGATTTTTCTACTAAGTTTTTATTGATACTCTTCATGCATATGAATTGGTAGACGATATGTGAAATCGCACCTACATTTTTGACGGAGACATTTTTAACCCACTCAATCACCTCATTCGTCGGCTCCCCCTTTTTCAGCATTCTTCTCAGTTGCTCCACAATGTGACTGTGGGGTTGCACTTCTTGACGCATAACACTCCCTCCTGTTTTTGAGTTTGTCTGTGACGGTTTTCAAGTGCGGATTTGTCCATCTTTGTAAGGAACAATTCCATATTAATAATAAAATATCTGTATGTCTTTGTCAAAATTTGTGTGGGGTCAATGGACATGTCTAAAAAGTTGAGACCCACACAGGATGCTGTAACACATCCCGTGTGGGTCAAAAGTCGGACTTGGTAGTCCCCTTCTGCTTCAGGTCTTGTGGACCATCTGCTTTCTCGGCAAGAAGGAGGACAACCAATTCCTGAAATTGCTCCAGAGCCTGGACATCCAGGATTGGTGGGTCGGCTGTTGGGTCGGGAGTTGGAGCTCGGGATGCCACTTGGCTGCTATAGACATAAAGTGTATCATGCCTGCACCCCTCTTCAAATTGTAGACGGTTTCGCGAAGCTTCTTCATACCGCCTTTGAAAGAACCCTTCTGACAGATCACACCGATTATACCCCGAACCATTTTCTTTTGGTCTTCGGAAATTCCGAATCCCAGCAATCCCTTAAGATCGCTCAAAGCCACCGCTCTCTGCTGATTGGTCATTTCTCCGTTTCCTCCTGTTGAAAAAGTTCATTGGCAATATTGCCATCTTCTATAATGGTACTATAAACTCTTTGATTTGTCAAGCAAGGGGTGAGAGGAAGTTGGACAAGGAAAGGGGCAGACATCTTTGTCTGCCCCAACTTGGTCTTACACGACGTAGGCATTGAGCTCTGACCTCATTTTCTCCGAGTCGGTTACCAAGCCATCTGCCCGAAGAGATGCCTTGATTGCCAAACCAAGATTTCCATTTCTCAGATGCTCGTCTGCTTTGTCTAACACTGCACCTGCCTTTCTGGCTCCATCGCCATACACAGAAGAGCCATCACTTGCCAGCACCCTTTTTCTACGACCGTTCACATAGTCAATGTGATTATCTACAATCGAGCAAAGGTCTTTCGCGCCCACACCTTCTATTGTGATATTCATAACACTTCCTCCTATTTTGAAAAATCGGTCCGCAATTGTCTCCAACTGCGTGGTGAGTTGGAGGTCGTCAAAGACCATCCCGCTATTAATTATAGGTCATATAAGTATTTTTGTCAAGCAACCAAGCAAAAGTGATGGTTTGTAGAGGTATGAGTCTGATCGCAACGAATTTATGAGTTGCGTCAAGCGAGGCGGTGAAACCGCCGAGCGATAATAAATAAGGAGTGCCGACGGGTGGAATCGAACCACCGACCTTGGGTTTATGAGTCCCACGCTCTAACCAACTGAGCTACGCCGACTTTGTGTGGTAATAAAGTATACACTTAAAAGCCCGTTTAGGAAACATCAAACGGGCTTTTGTTTTTGGAATTAACGATAGTCTGGGTTTTCAAAATCAAACCTACATCCTGCATCCCACTTTGACCTTTGGTTTCCGTGTGCTGGAACTCCGCCCTTGTCTTTGAGCATTCTTGCAAGGTGTATCAAGTTCCATGTCATAAAGGTCGTGTTTCGGTTTGTGAAGTCATTTTTCAGACCTCCCTCTTCTGGGTCAAGGTAAGAAGGACCAGGACCTGCTTCACCAATCCAACCGGCATCTGCCTGTGGGGGGATGACAAAACCAAGATGTTGCAGTGAATACAAAATATTCATAGCGCAGTGTTTTACGCCGTCCTCATTTCCGGTAATTATACAGCCTCCAACTTTTCCGTAGTATGCGTATTGACCTTCTTTGTTAAGGACGCTTGATGTTGCGTAGAGCCGTTCAATTATCTGATTGCAGATGGAAGATTTTTCACCAAGCCAAATCGGTGAGCCGATAACCAAAATATCTGCTTCTTCAACATCTTTGTAAATCGCAGGCCAATCATCTTTGTCGTATCCATGCTCTGTCATATCTGGATAAACACCGAAGGCAATGTCGTGATCTATCGCTCTGTATGTTTTGACTTTTATGTTGTTTTTTTCAAGGATTGCTTTTGACACATTCATCAAGCCCTCTGTGTTTGAAACACCTGGCGACTTTTTCAAAGTGCAGTTTATAAAAACTGCTTTCAAATCTGAAAAGTCCCACTTCTTTTGGTCGCAAAGATCTTTTTGCTTTTGGTTTAGTATAGAATCGTTGCTCATAGTTTGGTTTTTGTTATTATAATTAAGTTTAATAGATATATTGAAACTATCACCTTTAGTCCCAAAATGCAAGTGTGGTGATGATGCGATAATACAGATTTTTAATCAGTGAAATGGAAGAGTATTATCCCTGCGACAGAAGCGACATTTAGGGATTCTTTCTTTCCTTTCATTTTTATCTGTATTATCGCATCGCTTTCTGAAAGTATGTTTTTTGACACACCATCAACCTCGCTACCAAACACGAATGCGGTGTATTCTTCACACTTGAAGTCTTTGTGAGACATTGCTTGTTTTGTTTGTTCAACGCTGACTACCTTGTGTGTGTCTTTTAATTTTTTTATCGCATCTTCTGTTTTTTCAAAATACTCCCATTCAAGTTGTTTCTGTGTTCCGAGTGCTGTTTTGTTTATGTCTTCCCTTTCTGCACCGAACCTGTCAAGCGGGGTTGGGGTTATGCCGCATAGATATATCTTTTTAACACCTGCACCCTCTGAGGAACGGAAGATTGAGCCGACATTAAACACGCTTCTTATGTTATCTAAAATCACTATATGATTCATAATAATATTGATAATATTGACATATTGACAGGATATCCCAGCGAGAATTATAATTAAAGTATGAATAAGATATTATTGGTAATAATAATTTTAATCGTTCTTGCTGTTGTATTTTCATTTTACAACAAGAAAGAGGTCGGCGATAAGGATATGGGTGACTCATACAAGTATGGAACACTGCTTGCTGAATATGAAAAAGAACTGGACTCCCTGCCTAGAGACTTGAGAAAGAGGATTTTGAGATCTATAAGAAAAAGCGAACTTGTTGTTCTTGAAAATGAAAAGGAGTTGATGGAAGAATTCCCTGACAGTGGTTTGCTTCCATTTATTTTCTCATCTGATATAGAGTTGTTTGATGGCTTGGAAAATGGGCATAGTGTCCGTGTTTCCAACTACGAATACACAGGGGGTGCGCATGGGAATACATACTTTGAGTCGTATAATGTCGTTAATGGCGATGATGTGTCTTTGTCATCAATCATTAAAAGACCTTTTGATGAGGTGAAAAATGAGATAAGGGTAGAGCTTGAAAGCAGAGAGGGTGTCGGAGGAGAATTTTTGGAAGAGGGATTGGACAGATACCAGTCTTTTGATGATTTTGAGACATGGAATATAAAAAGAGGACAAGATGGTGTGAAAGTTGTTGTTATAACTTTTCCTCTATACACGGTTGCATCATTTTCCTCTGGCGTTCAGAGTGTTGAAGTGCTTGTTGAATAGTTGGTTTGTTTGAAAAATTATAGCCCACTGGAGGGAGAATTCCAGCGGGCTATGAACAGCAATTTAAGGTAGGACGACAAGGTCGCCTTCGCGTCTTGCCCTTTGTCGTTCATCCCTCATAAAGTCGTGTGCCGTCGCGGTGTTGGTGGTGTTGTTGGTTTTTCCTCTCTTGTCGGAAAAATTGACACTGAGGACATTCCCCACCGAGTTTTTGCCACCCATCTCGTTCCCCATTTTTCACCTCCATCTTTGACTTCTTTCCTCTAAAAAGTGCATGTTTGGATTTTTACAATCCTGCTTTCATTTTAATAATATATTTTCTCCTGTCAAACACCTTATTATATTATACGACGCTCAGCCAATCAGAGTAAGAGTCGTTCTTGCCTGTCACCACATCAAAATAAATGTTCTGGAGTTTTTGTGTGATGGGTCCTCGCGAACCACTCCCTATTTTGCAACCATCAATCTCACGAACAGGTGTTACCTCAGCGGCGGTGCCTGTCAAAAATACTTCGTCTGCTTTTTTCACATCTTCAAGAGTGATCTTTTTCTCAGCGACTGATATTTTCTCATCTTCAGCAAACTTAATTATTGTCTGTCTGGTAATTCCGTTAAGCGCTGCGGTGGGATGTGGCGTGTATAGAGCGCCTTTTGATACTATAAAAATATTTTCTCCACTGCCCTCTGCGACATGTCCATCAATGTCAAGCATCAGTGCCTCATCACAACCCGCATCAAGAGCCTCTTGCAATGCGATTATGGAATTGATGTAGCATCCGTTTGTTTTGGCACCGCACATCTCCGCCTTGGGATGAAATCGTGGAAAAGATGAGGTCTTTAATTTTATGCCCCGCTTTATATTCTCCTCGCCGAGATAAGAACCCCAAGACCATGCCGCGACAATACAATGAACTTTTAGATTATTTGCGTGAAGACCCATGCTCTCTGCCCCATAGAAAACCATTGGTCTTATATAGGCAGTTTTGAGGTTGTTCTTTTTAACTGATTCTTTCTGCGCTACGATTAATTCTTCCTCGGTGAAAGGGATTTTAATTCCTACTATTTTTGCCGAGTTGAACAACCGCTTTGTGTGATCTTTAAGGCGAAATATGGCTGAGCCCTTTTCTGTGTCATAGGCGCGAAGACCCTCAAACACACCCATCCCGTAATGCAGTGTGTGTGTTAAGACATGGGTTTTTGCATCTCGCCAAGGAACAAACTTTCCATCAAACCATATCCATCCGTCACGGTCTTCCATTGTGTTGTTTTTGCCTTTAAGCATTGTATTATATTTTGATTGATTTTTTTGTGTCGGTCAAGTGGGTTGTGTTGGGGGGTGATGGTGCGATGGTGTGGCGTGAGGGTGGCGGTGTGATGGTGGCGCGAAAGAGTAAGAACACGAGGAGGCAGAAAGGTTGGGGGTGAAGATGCAGAAGAGTGGGTGGTGATGGTGCGATGGTGATGGCGGTGTGATGGTGATGGTGATGGCGGTGTGAGGGGCGAAAGTAAAATATATTTGGTAGAATACGATACGGAGAGATGGCTGAGTGGACGAAGGCACCCGCTTGGAGTGCGGGCGTGCGAGCAATCGCACCGTGGGTTCGAATCCCACTCTCTCCGCATACAAAATAAAGATGTGCTTTGCGCACAACGAACAAAATAGATTGGAAGGCGTGAAACTTGACCTTTGCGAGCCTGCGAGCAAGCATGGAAACGAAATCGGCAGGTTGGAGGGCGTGAGTCTGATCGCAACGAATTTATGAGTTGCGTCAAGCGAACGGCAAAGCCGTTCGCGTTAATAAATAGAAGCGAGTGAAACGAGCGAGCCCGTTAGGGCTATAGGTTCGGTGCTTTTTTCTTAACGAGCGAAGCGAGTTTAGAAAACAGTTTCATCTGCCCTGCAGATGAAAAATCCCACTCTCTCCGCAGTTAGCGAGGACTTTTGGTATAATTTGGATATGGAATTACAATATCAATACTACCCAAGAGATAAAAAGATAAATGAGAATGGGATGTTAAAGAAAACTATTGAGTGTTTTATTAAAAATCATGGACAAATATCATCTAATAATAAAGATCTGAAAAGCAATGAGGTTTTGAAAGTGCTGAGCAAAGATTTAGAAAGTTTGGGATATCGGGTTGAGAGAGGTAAAAAATCTGAGGAAAAAATAGTTGTGCCAGTTTTATATGGAAGAAATAACAATCCAGAAAAATCTTTTCATGCTGACGCAATCAATTTCTCTAAAAAAATTGTTATGGAAATAGAGGCAGGAAGAGCATTGACAAATAATCAGTTTTTAAAAGATATATTCCAAGCTTGTGTTATGCAAGATGTAGATTTTTTGATTTTAGGTGTAAGAAATTTTTATAGAAATCAAAAAGATTTTGAAGAAATAAAAAAATTCCTAGATACTTTGTATTCCTCAAGTAGATTAGATTTGCCACTAAAGGGCATCTTGCTTGTTGGGTATTAATGTGGTGGTTTTATATACTAATCGTCAATGTTTTTTGATATCCCACTTTCAAAAAAATCAGCAGCAGAAATATTTTTTGTTCTGTCTTTAATTTCAAAAGATTTTGGCAATCCTTCTTTTCTTAATAACTTTTTCCATTGAGATAGCCTATCACCTTCAATTCTTTTAAGACGCCAATAATACAAAAGTTTGTCTTCTTTTATTTCAAAAATTCTCTTTCTAATCAACGACGCTCTCTCAAATAATTTTTCATAAATTTGTGGAACTAAATGAACCAATCCCCCTACCTCAATCTCTCTCTGCCCACCAGCCGTAAAAATATCTCTCAAATTAGGGCAAACAGCATTATGCTTTGCAATCAGGTAAATTGCCGCTCTCTCAAACTTTAGTGAACTTTTCCCAAACATCTCTGGAAATAAAATCATTGCGTCAATAACAAATCTCTCTTTCTCTTCTTCATCAAGATTTTGAAATGGATGAATAACTGGAGAAATATGTGTTTCTTCTTTCTCATCATCTATCCACCACAATTCTTCACCATCTTTTAGTTGTCCCTTGTAATACTCCTTGACTAACTGAATCTTTTTATCACTTTCTCTAAAGTTATTATAGTTGATTCCCATCTTTTCAAAAATTGATTCATCTTGAGGCAAATCCATATTAACAACATATCTTGGAGAATGTGTCACTTTAATTGACGACATGCAATCTTGATAAGGACCATACCGAACATCAAATTTACCGCCAAATTTCCCAAACAAAATATAAATTCGTTTAACCTCTTTCACTCGCGATGTTTCAAATATACTATTTCCTCTCGATAACCATGTATTTTTCTTTGTCATCTTTACTTCGACACCAAAATACTCTTTTGCCAAGATATCGGGGAACTCAAGTTTTTCCGTTTGTTTAATAGAGTCCTGAAAACTAGTGTCTTTGGCAATCGAGCACATTGTTTCATAAACAATCCTTTCAAAATCTAAAGGTTGACAACTTGCAACCTTTAAAAAGCGTTCTAAAAGAGCAATTTTTGTGCTTTCAAGCAAGGAAATAAAGTCATTCTCATTAGTGTCTTTTTTCTCTGTATAAATCATGAAGACTTTGACAAAAACTTTTCTATTGCCATCGCTATATACCAGCCCATCACAGGAGGAACAGCATTCCCAATTTGTCTATATGCTTGAGATGTTGAATTAAGAAAGATGAAATCATCAGGAAACGACTGAATGCGCGCCACCTCTCTCGCAGACAACCTTCTTTTTTTATTCCAATGATATTCTATATTGCCATGATGTTCTGCTCGCATAGTCGGTGCAATGTCATTTTTATTGATAGAGATGTTGCCTTGTCCTTTATTTTTCCTTGCCTTGCTCCAAAAGTGATTATGGACGAGACCCTCTGGCACATACTCCAAATCTGCTATTACTTGACCAACTGGAATCCAATTTTTTACTGAGGGTTTTGGAAAAACAAAGTTGTCTAATCCACCACGAACTCCAATCATAAGTACCCTCTCTCTTTTTTGTGGGACACCAAAATCAGCAACACGAAAGAGTTTGTGTTCCACATTATACCCAACACTTTTAAAATCATTTTTAATTTTTTCCATAAACATACCGTTTCCTATTGACAATAGACCTTTTACATTTTCCGCAAGAAAAATTTTAGGTTGCAATAAATCCACAGCTTTAACAAAACTTTTATATAATTTTCCCCTCTTTGTTTTTGCTCCCATCCTTTTGCCAGCAACACTAAAATCTTGGCAAGGAAAACCACCTATTACAACATCAATATCCTTAAGTTTCAAAAACTCTTTCTTGTCTTTCAAAAGTTCAACTATATCTCCACACACAATATGGCTCCCAATATTTTTCCGAAAAGTGTCACAAGCATTTTTATCAAAATCATTTGCCCATACAATATCAAATTTATGTTTTTGATATTTTTTCCCCAAAGACGTGAAGCCACCTAAAACACCCAAATCTAAACCTCCACATCCTGAAAACAATGAAACGACTCTATATCTAACATCCATAATCATAATTCTACAAGAAAAATTGGGTATAATATCTTGAAACAAGTTATAGATAGTGTATTTAAAAATTAACCTCTTGTGAAAAAGTGCTTAATTCATTATTTTGCTGTCCTTTCTGTGCCCTTGCTAAAAAAGTGGGGTGTGGTATGATATTGGTATGAATAATTTTTTGAGGGTTGTTATTGTTGTCGTTGTTTTGGTTTTGATTTATTTTGCTTTCGGCAACTCATCCACATCTGCTAAGGGACATTATGTTCTGAGTATTGCAGATGAGGGGATAGAAGATATTGAAAGGTTTGCGGTGGTCGGTTTTTCTAAGAGACCAAAAGTTAATTTCTTGATTGATGCTGAAGTTTTGCAAAATGCGTTTGTTGATGACAATTCAGTGTCCCGTCACAAATTTCAAGAGGATGCCAATGAAAGAGGCGTGGATACTGATTTAGAGTTTAGGTTAAGAGGCAATTCTGCTCTTTTGGTTGTGTTTGAGAAGTCAGATGGAGAGTATTATATGTCCTACATTAATTCCCTGCCCCGCATTTTTTCAAAAGATGGTGTTATTGTTCCAGAGTTGGAGAGAACGATTTACTTTACTCCGGTTTCATTGGGTGGTGAAGCGCTTGAGGGTGTGAGTGTTGGAATTGGAAGTGTGGGACACACAAACGAACATCACAGAACATTTTCTTTTTAGAGGATACTTACTGAAGTTCTGTGCATTCTCTTTCTGTTGAGTCCTCGGTACATCTGTATAGGATGTCGTCATATAGGCACTCAATGACATCAGAATCTATGAGTCCTTGGCAACCTTGATTACTGGTTGTGGTTTTGCATATTCCCTTTCCACTCTTTTGATCTCTAAAGTTTTTGGCGATGCAACTGCCACTGCTACACTCAGAGTTTTCACTACACTCTTTGCCACCGTCTTCATAACTTAAAACACATCCCATAAAGAAGGCGTTGAGCCATGTCCATTTTCCGCCTTCATCAAGACATTCTTTTTCTGTTTCTATCTCAATTGCCCTTTCAACAAGAGGGTTTGCAATGATAACCTCTCCTACTTCTTCTATTTCTTTGTCAGTTCTATCTATCATTTCATAATTTGCAGGGTCGGAGATATCTCTAAATACTAAGATGAATATTGTTATGAAAAAAAGAATTATTGCCAGTATCACAAAACCTATAATATAAAATATTGTTGATGTTTTCATATATTTAATTGTATCACGGGGTGACTAGAAGTCCATATCCAAAATGGCGTTTGAGAGAGATCTTTGGGAGAATATAAATCGTCCTCCACAGATGAATCCCTGTTCCTGCCAGTTTGTTTTGTTTAATTCTTGGATTGCTTTGTTTATGTTTATTTGTTTTTTGGGAAAGAGGGCTAAAACTGAGCCGTCATAGTTTTTTGTCTTGTGTGTGAAAAATGGGTTTTTGTTTCTTGTTTTGCAATTTACATATATCCGCGGGCTGTCGCTTTTGTGATGGTCTCTTCCCCATTTCCACCAATTGTTCTCGTTGAATTTTTTGATTTTTCTTTTGATTAAAATGTTTTTGTGCTTAAAAAGCTCTGTGTGTCTTATGTTGTATATCATTTTTCTTGTCTGATTTGTTTCTGATGTTTTTGAACACACAAATTCGGCGTTGCCTTGTTTGTTTGTAAAAATGGTGTCTGCGCCACTTACAGCGCCAACTTTGACATCAAAGATGTCGCTGAGTAGTCGTAGGTTTTTGTTTTTTGTGAATGTGATTTTTCCGTTTATGCAATTGAAAAACTGATTTTTGTTTGTCTGCCTTGAGAAGTTGTCTTTTTCAAATCGCCATATGGCGACATTTGGGCATACGCTATCAAAAACTTTTTTGTCTCCAAGATCTATAAAGTGTGTTATTGTTCCCTGCTGAAACATAAGGTTGTTCAGATGTCTTGCTGATGTCAGGTTTATGAACTCTCGCGGTGTTATAAATATCAACTCACCATTTTTTTTCAGGTGTTTTAAGCATTTTTCTATGAAAAAAAGATAAAGGTTGGTTCGCTTGTCAAAAAGTTTGTAGTCAAGTTTCTTTTTTGTGTCGTTTTCTATGTCGTTGTGTCTGACATATGGCGGATTGCCGATTATTGTGCCAAATTTTTCTGAGGGTGAATAATCAAAAAAGTCGCGGGCTGTGGCGCTTGGTGTGGCGATATTTTTATCTTTTTCTATTGCTACACAATTTTTCAGCCCACTTGAGAAAGCGCCGTTCCCAGCGCTTGGCTCAAGGATACGCCCCTTTCTCTTCCTGAGCGAGAGCATCTGCTGGACTATGCCGTTTGGGGTGAATACTTGTCCTTTGGTTTCTATATTCATTACTATTATTATATGCTATATATAAGAGGCAATGATAAAAATAAATTATGTTGGGTAAACTTTATGTAATAGGAACGCCGATAGGCAATCTTTCGGATATATCTTTTCGCGCCATTGAGATGTTAAAAATGGTGGATGCTATTTTTTGCGAGGACACAAGGGTCACAAGAAAGTTGCTCTCACACTACGGGATAAAGACAAAATGTTTTGCTTATCACACGCATAGCAATGAGAAGATAATATTCAAGGCGGCAGATATGATTTCAAAGGGGATGAATGTCGCGCTTGTTTCTGATGCTGGAACGCCTGCTATTTCAGACCCTGGTGTGAAGTTTGTTCGCGGTATTGTTAATTTTCTAAAAGATCCTGATGTCGTTCGTGTCATCCCAGGTGCGTCTGCTGTTGTGTCTGCCCTTTCGGCTTCTGGTGCGCCGTCTTCTTCTTTTACTTTTCTTGGTTTCCCACCACACAAGAAAGGACGGATGACTTTTTTTAAGAATGTCGCAAAGAATGAAGAGACGATTGTTTTTTATGAGTCGCCACATAGGTTGATAAAGGCGTTGACTTCCCTTTGTGAGTATCTGCCAAAGACAAGAGAGGTTATCGTTGCGAGGGAGATGACTAAGATATATGAGTCATTTGTTAGGGGCAACGCGCAGGAAGTTCTTGACTATTTCACAGAAAACAAAGACAAGGTGAAGGGGGAGATTGTAATAATAGTCAGCTCTTTGTCTTAATTGTCTTAAAACAACCCTTACCCTTCTTGCCCTTTATTCTCTTGGGGCTTTGTTTCTCAAGATTTTTATTCTCTCGTCTATCGGTGGGTGTGTCGCAAAGAGTTTCATAAAAAAGGATCGTTCTGGGTGGAGTTTTTGTTTTGGAGGTTCGCTAAACGGGTCGTTTATAAAAAGGTGGGCTGTTGCGTGGTTTGCTTTTTCCATTCTTCGTGAGTTATTTTTTATTTTCTCAAGTGCATCAGCAAGTCCTTTTGGGTATCTTGTTAAAAGTGCGCCAGTTGTGTCTGCGAGGTATTCCCTTTTTCTTGAAACGGACATTCTTATCATAGTCGCTGCGATGGGGATGAGTATTGCTCCTGCAATTGCGATTACAAAAATAACTGTGTTGCCTTTGCTGTTACCTTTTCCTCCATAAATCATAAGACGAAGCGCAATGTCAGCGACAATCGCAATGATGCCCGCAAGGATCACCGTGACTGTTGAGACGAGTATATCTCTGTTCCCTATGTGGGACAATTCATGTGCGATTACGCCTTCCAATTCTGTTTTGTTTAAAATTTCAAGTAGCCCTTCTGTAACCACGATAACTCCATGTTCGGGGTCGCGCCCTGTCGCAAAGGCGTTGGGTGATCTGTCTTTTATTATATAAACTTTTGGCATCGGAAGTCCTGCTGTAATTGAAAGATTTTCTACTGCATTCCAAAGGTCAAAGTATTCCTTTCTTGTTATTTCTTTTGCGCCTGTGAGTGCAAGTGCGATTTTGTGAGAGTTCCAGTAAGCAAAAAAATTAACTCCTATCGCAAAAATAACGGCAAGATACAGAATCCAGCTTGCCTCAAGATACCAACCTATTCCCCACGCAAAAGCAATTACAAGAACAAAGAAAAACGACATTAAGAAAAATGTCTTCCTTTTGTTGGAATCTCTGTGGGTGTATAATGACGCCATTTTTTCTATGGTTTATCTTTTAATTAAAAAGATACGCCAACTGGTTTTTCTGCCGCATCTCGCTCTGCTTCGTCAAGTTCAAAGAATTCTTTCTGCTTGAATCCAAAAATACCTGCAACGATGTTTGATGGGAAGGTTTGGCAAGCGTTGTTTAGATCAAGGACAACTGTGTTGTAGAATCTTCGTGCTGCTTGAATTTTGTTTTCTGTGTCGGTCAATTCTTTTTGAAGCTCCAAGAAGTTTGTATTTGCTTTTAGGTCAGGATAATTTTCAGCAACCGCGAAAAGTGATTTTAGAGCACCACTTAGCATGTTCTCCGCAAGTCCCTGTTTTGCAGGGGTGCCATGTTGGTTTATCGCGTTTGTTCGCATTTCTGTAACCTGTGCAAAGGTTTCTTTCTCGTGCTTTGCGTAACCTTTTACGGTGTTTATAAGGTTTGGTATGAGGTCGTATCGTCTTTTTAGTTGTGTTTCAATGTCTGCCCAACCCTCTTTTACTCTGTTGGTTAGACGAACAAATCGGTTGTAAAGGACTATTACAAACAAAACTAATAGAACTAATATCGCTCCTATTATTATCAAATAAATCATATATGGTTATTTTAACATAAAATTACGAATAATGTAAAGTGGGGATTTGGAGGGCGTGAAACTTGACCTTGCCGAGCCTGCGAGGCAAGTCAAGCGAGTGGCGAAGCCACGAGCGATAATAAAATAGAAGCGAACGGAGTGAGCGATTGCGAGTTGCGTCAAGCGACTAAGCGCAAATGATAGGTTGTAGAGGTATGAGTCCGACCGCAACGAATTTATGAGTTGCGGTCAAGCGAACAGCGGAGCTGTTCGCGTTAATAAATAGAAAGGCGGTTCGGTACTGGGTAGTACCGAACCGCCGGAAACACAAGGCTTCAAGCTGCTTTCGCGAATTTCTTCTCTCTATTTACGAACGCAGTCTCGAACCTTTCACACAGGGATTCTGGAAAGTTTGGGTGGCGAGCAATCTCTTCAACATCTGAGAAACGAAAACAGCCTCCAGATTTGCGTGCTGCCTCAAAAGCCCTCTCCAAGTCTTTGGAAGATAGATTCGGATTTTCCCAAAAGGGACGAATAGGTCCTACAAAGAACTGGTAACTGAGATTGGTTACCTTCAAGTACAAAGTGAGAGCCTTTGACAAAACACCAGGTGGGGTTGCGTGGTTGCGTGCAAGGATTCCAATGAATCTCTCAAGCACATCCCGGTCCTTGGTGGCATGGGCGAAAAATTTGCCTTCAAAGAGATCCCTATACATCGACGCCGTCAAGTCCTTGCGAGCAGCAATTGACATCACGATTCCCTTGCCAAAGTAGAGCTTGCCATCATCGCTGTTCATTTTCTTTAGCACTCCTTTGACAATGCTACGCGGACATTGTGGGTGCCTTACAATTACCTCACAGACTTTTTTCCCTTTGCCCATAAGTCCGTACAAGTAACGAAACAGCCCATCTGGCACGACCTCAATCTCGTGAAAGCAGTCCAGTATCACCCGAAGCCCGAGATGACGCTTGGCTACTGACAGAAGAATAAAGGGTGTCCTGTTTGGGTTTCTGACGATTTCCCTAAGACACTCTTTTTCGTCGCCACGCAAACAAGCATCAAACCCCTCTTCATCATCAAGATGAATGAGACCGAGGGCAACCATTAAGACTTTCTCTGTCGCGTTTTTGTGACGAATCACTTCGTCCCAATTAACGCTAACCGGAACATCTCCCCTCAAAATCTCTACAAGGTCTTTCGGGGTTGCTTTGGGATTTATCAAACTTGGTTTTTCGGACATAGTTGGTACCTCCATCCATGATAACCATTTAGAAAACACTTCGAGGTTAATAAATAACCCCTTAGGAACAATACAGACTTTCATCTGCACTGTTTATTAATATATAAAAATATCAAATTTTTGTCAAGTTTAGAAGCCCATGCCACCCATACCGCCCATTCCTCCTGGCGCTTGTGGTCCGTCCTTTTTATCTTCAGGTATGTCTACGATTGCTGTTTCTGTGGTTAGGAATAGTGATGCTGTGGATACGGCGTGCTGGAGGGCGCTTCGTGTTACTTTGACTGGATCTATTATTCCCGCTTTTATCATGTCGTCAACAATTTTGTCGTTGTTCGCATCGTATCCAGAGGTTTCTTTTCCGTCCTGTATTTTGCTTGCGACAACGGAGCCGTCTTCGTCGCCTTCTTTGCCGACATTTGAAACGATTTGTTTGAGCGGAGATGAAAGAGCCCCTATGACTATTCCATAACCTGACTTTTCACCGATATTTTCAACTTTGGAATCTGGTTTTAATGTGCTCGCTATGTGGGCAAGTGCAGAACCTCCTCCTGGGACTATTCCCTCTTCAATCGCTGCTTTTGTCGCGTTTACCGCATCTTCAATTTTTAATTTCAGATATTTCATTTCTGTTTCTGTTGCGGCTCCGACTTTTATCACGGCAACACCGCCTGTGAGTTTCGCAATCCTTTCATCAAATTTATCTCTTTCATAAGTTGAGGTCGCTTGCTCTCTTTGTGTTTTTATTTGTTTTACTCTTTCTTCAATCGCGCTCTCCTGTTCTTTGCCACCAACGATAACTGTTTTTTCTTTTTTGGAAATCACGCGGCTTGCACGACCAAGAACGCTTTGGTCTGCGTTTTCAAATGTATGACCTGTTTCATCTGATATGACAGTCGCGCCAACAACGGTTGCAATGTCGGAGAGCATTTCTTTCTTTCGGTCGCCATACCCTGGGGCTTTTATGGCGAGGACATTAAATGTTCCGCGAAGTCGGTTTAACACGAATGTTGTAAGCGCTTCTCCTTCTATCTCATCAGCCATTATAACTATGTCTTTTGTTCCGCCCTGAACGACTTTCTCAAGAAAAGGTAGGATTTCTTTTATCCCTGATATTTTTTTGTCTGTTATCAAAATTGCGACATCTTTGTATTCCGCTTCCATTCTCTCTGGGTTTGTAATCATATATGGCGAGACATACCCTCTGTCAAACTCCATCCCCTCTACTACATCATATTCAATGCCGAAAGATTGGGACTCTTCAACGGTAACAACTCCGTCTTTACCGACTTTTTGGATTGTTTCGGCTATTATTTTTCCTATTTCCTCAGATTCTGCAGAAACTGTTGCGACTTGCTCTATTTCTTCCTGCCCTTTTATTTCTCTTGCGTTTTCTTTGAGTTTTGCTATGACATCTTTCATCGCGTTTTCCATTCCTCTGCGAACACTCATAGCATCCACTCCAAGTGTTGTGTATTTCATACCTTCTGACACAAGGGCGTCAAAAAGGATGACTGATGTTGTTGTTCCGTCACCTGCGAGGTCGTTTGTTTTGCTTGCGACTTCTTTTACCATCTCTGCGCCCATATTTTCAAACGGATCTTTGAAAGAGATTTCTTTTGCTATTGAAACACCGTCATTTGTTATGGTTGGTCCGCCATAACTTTTTTCAAGTGCGACATTTCTGCCTCGCGGTCCGATGGTTACTGCGACTGATTTAACAGCTTTGTCTATTCCCTTTTTTATTTTCTTTCTCGCGTTTTCGTGAAATGCTATATCTTTTGCCATAATTTTTGTTTTGTTAAATTAATTGTTTATAATTGCTAAAATGTTATTCTCATTTACTATGAAGTATTCTTCTCTGTCTAACTCTATTTTGTCGCCCCAACTGAAAACAACGGTCTGACCTTCTTTTACGCTTATTTTTTGGAGGTTGCCTTTTTCATCTTTTCTTCCTTCTCCAACGGCAATAATTTCTCCTATATTTGTAGAGTCACCTTTTGCCATCTCAGGAAGTATGATTCCTGCTTTTGAAACCTCATTTAATTCGCGCTTTTTAATCAAAACCCTGTCATATAGGGGTATTACTTTGTTTTTATCCATATAAAAATTGCTTTAATTAAAAGGCATTATATTATTAAACTCAGATTTATGTCAAGTGAGGCAAAGCGGTGGTGGTGACAATGGGGTATGGGGGTTGCCGATAAGCAATTGCCACAATTTCATAAGCTGTGATATAATCTATTTAATAAATTATGTTTGAATGGTTGATTGAGGCGTTGCCTTACATACAGATAATACTTTCGTTCCTACTGATAGTCCTGATTATATTCCAAAAATCAGAGGCGGGTGTTGGTGGTGCGTTTGGTGGTGGTGATACAACAAGCACGGGACATCAGACACGAAGAGGTTTTGATAAGTTTTTGTTTTATATAACGATAATCGTTGCAATTTTGTTCATCGCTACGGTTGTTGTTCCTATTTTCGTATAGATGGGTGCATCTATCTAATAGAACATGGATTTCAAATTAAAAATAGTTCTTGTATTGCTTATAATCGTAATACCGCTTTCTTATCTATTCTCAAACAATACAGATTTGACGGTTGTTGTCCCGCAGGATGGCGGGGTTATTGTTGAGGGTCTTGTTGGAAATGTTCGGTTTATAAACCCTGTCATTGCGCGAACTCAAACTGATAAAGATATAGCTTCGGTTATTTTCTCTGGTCTTACAAGGCTGGGAGATAATGGGAAAATTGTCCCCAACCTTGCGGAGTCATGGACTGTTTCGGATGACGGTATAAACTATGAATTTAAGATAAGAGATGATGCGATATTCCACGATGGGACAAAAGTGACCTCAAATGATGTGCTTTACACGATAGAAGCAATTCAAGATTCTGATGTAAGGAGTCCCCTTGCGATAACTTGGCAGGGTGTTTCTGTGTTTGCGCCATCAAAAGATAAAGTGATATTTACTCTGCAACAGCCGTATTCCCCTTTTATTTACAATACAACTGTTGGTGTGTTGCCAAGCCATCTGTGGTCGGAAGGAACAGAAACATATAGCGACATCATATTTCACGAACAGAATTTAAGACCTATTGGTTCAGGTCCATATCTCATTGAAGATATTGAGACCTTTGGTGACGAAAGGGCGAGAAAATATGTATTGAGGGCTTTTAGTGGTAATGTGTTGGGCGAACCATACATAAAAACACTTGAGTTTGCGCTACATGATAGTGAAGATGAATTGTTTCAGGCGATAAACCGCGGAGATGTAACTTCTGTATCTCTTCAGAATCGTAATGCGTTTTTAAGAGACCTTGCAGAAAAAAATGATGCGTATGATTTCTATACCGCAAATTCTTTGAGGATATTTGGTATCTTTTTTAACAGAAATAGATCGGCAGTTGTTGCAGATGAAAATGTAAGATATGCACTTAATGCAACAGTTCCGAGAGAAGAAATTATTGATGATGTTTTGTTTGGTATCGCAGAAAGCGCCACAGGACCGATTCCGCCAACAAAAAATTCAAAGAGTGGTGAGAGTGAGTTGGATGATGCTCTTGAGTTTCTGAAAGAGCGAGGATGGAGTGAAAATGAAGAAGGTGTACTTGAGAAAGACGACCACGAACTTTCTTTTGACCTAATCACAATAGACACACCCGAACAGATTTCAGTCGCAACCAAAGTCAGTCTTGCGTTTGAAAAAATTGGCGGTGAGGTTGATATATTTACAAAATCTCGTGATAAATTTATAGAGGAAAACATAAGACCCAGAGATTTTGAGGCGGCGTTGTTTGGGTATGGGTTGTCACACGGGTTTGATTTGTTCCATTTCTGGCACTCCTCACAGATAAACGATCCTGGGCTTAATATCCCTGCATATGTTAATCTTGTGGTGGATGATCTCCTTGAAAAAGCAAGGGGGGTTGACATTGTGGAGAGGAAAGAGTTATATAATAGTGTTGAGGAAGAAATACAGGATGTATTACCTGCTGTATTTCTCTACTCCCCACTTTTCGGTTATTTGATTCCAAATTCTCTAAAAGGAATTTCAGTGAATGAAGTGATAAGCCCAGAGAATCGTTTTATAAACATAGACAGGTGGCATTTCAGAACTACAAAAGTTTGGAAGATTTTGGCTCGAGAAAACATTTAGAAATATAATTTATATATAGTTAACGAAAATTATGGTTTACAGAAAAAGTACTTCCTCTTCCTCTGATAAGGAAAGGGAGTCAAAAACAAACGCAAAGACAAGTTCATATTTTTCAAGTTCCGACATAAAAAGAAAAAGGGTCGGTGGTGTTCGTTCTGTGGCAAACACAGGTAGTGAGCACAAATGGGGTATGACAAATTCCAAGAGAACGCCTTCAACCACTCCATCAAGGTCATCATCTATAGCCACGAAGAAACCTTTTGAGAATCGTGTCCGAAGAGTAGGCAGAGGCAGAAAAATAATGCAGAAGAAAAAATATATCCACCTTGAACTTTCTGAGAAGCACATGTCGAAAGACTTGATTAAAAAAATACCGCCCATAGCAAAAGGTGATGTTCGCATATTGTTTTTCGGCGGAGTGGAAGAGATTGGCAGAAACATGTCTGCCGTTCAATGTGGTGATGAGATTGTGATAGTGGATTGTGGATGTCAGTTTAGTGTCCCAAGCGCTCCTGGTATAGATTATGTTCTTCCTAATATAAGATACCTTGAAGAAAACAAAGACAAGATAAAGGCGATGCTTATCACCCACGGACACTTAGACCACATAGGCGGGATAATGTTTCTTGCTGAGAGGCTTGGCTACCCCCCTATTTATTCAAGAAACCTAACCAATATATTTATAAAAAGGCGACAAGAAGAAGTCATAGGACACAAACCACTTGATTACAACGATGTTCAGGCGGACAGCGTTATAGAGTTGGGTGAAAACTTTGTTATAAAATTCTTCTCTGTCACGCACACAATTCCCGATTCTATGGGAATAATAATCAACACGCCACTTGGAAATGTTGTGTATACTGGTGATGTAAAACTTGACCATACGGATGGTGTGGTCGCTGATCACGAAGTAAAAGAGTATTCAAGGTTCAAGAAAGACAAGGTCCTCGTTTCACTCGCGGACTCCACAAACGCAGAAAACCCAGGCTTTTCACTTCCAGAGAAATTAATTGACAAAAACCTTGCTGAAATAATTAAAAACACAAAGGGACGGTTGATAATGGGAACCTTTGCATCTCAACTTGAACGGGTTTCAAACATAATAAGAGCCGTTGAGCACTGCAATAAAAAAGTTATTGTTGATGGTCGTAGCTTAAAAACAAATGTCGCAATAGTTCAAGAAACAGGATACCTAAAAGTTAAAAAAGGGACATTTATACCTATTGAAAAAATGGGTGATTATCCTAAAAATAAAATTGTGATATTGGCGACCGGAGCACAAGCCGACAGATACGCAGTTCTTATGCGCGTTTCAAACAAAACCCACAAACACATCCGACTTGAAAAAGACGACACGATAGTGCTCTCCTCTTCCGTTGTTCCTGGAAATGAGGTTGCTGTTCAGATCCTTAAAGACAACCTTTCAAGGCAGGGCTCAAAGATAATCACTTACAACACGAGTGATGTTCATGCAAGTGGGCATGCCAACAGAGCAGAGCTTGAGTGGATACATAAAAAAATGGACCCTGAATTCTTTATTCCTGTACACGGTCATCATTATATGCTTAGAGTTCACGCAGAAATAGGAAAAGTGGTAGGAATTCCAGAGGAAAACATATTTATCCCAGACAACGGGTCAATAGTAGAGTTCACAAAAAGTGGTAGCAAAGTTAAGGGTAAGATTCTAAAAGAAAAAATGCCATCAGCAATGACAACAGTTGACGGTCTGACAATTGGAGACATACAAGACATGGTTATAAGAGACAGGACCATGCTTGCAGCAGATGGGATATTTACCACAATTATTATCATCAATCAGAGAACAAGAAAACTGAAAAAATCTCCTGACATAATTTCACGAGGTTTTGTGTATTTGAGAGAATCACAAACTCTATTGCAGGAATCAAGGGTGTTGATTAAAAAATCGGTTGAGAAGACCATAAAGAATATGTACCCTATCAACCTTGATGTAGTAAAGAAAAATCTTTCACACGATTTGGAGGACTTTTTGTTCCAAAAAACAACCAAACGACCTCTTATAATTCCAACTATATTTACTGTTTAATTTAATTGAGTGAGTGGGGGTTGGTTAAGGTTGTGACAGAAATTAAGGCCAGAAATTTTTTGCTTTTGGGTAGATTTTTGTTAATGGGTCTTTCTGGTGTAGGTCTTTATTCCCTCTTGGGTTGCCGTATGACCTTCCATACTCAACGACCTTGTAGGTGAAAGCAAACCAGTCTTTTTTTGGTATCACCTCCATCAAATCTCTCTCTATTTTTACTGCGTCTTTGTAGTCCGTAAGGTCAAATCGGCGCGCAAAACGGATCATATGGGTGTCTACAACGATTCCCTCAACCACATTGAAAAGGTTGCCTAAAATGACATTGGCAGTTTTGCGCGCCACCCCTGGCAACTTAAGCATCTCTTTCATGTTTCTCGGCATTTTACCACCAAAATCTTTGTCTAACATTTTAGCGGCAGCAAGAATGTTTTTGGTCTTGTTATGATAAAAACCAGTTGAGTGTATGTCTTTCTCAAACTCTGCCCTGTCGGCGTTTATATAGTCCTGAAACTTTGGATATTTTTTAAAAAGTGTTTTTGTAACCTGATTAACTTTCTTGTCTGTGCATTGTGCTGAGAGTTGAACAGCAACCATAAGTTCCCAATGTGTCTTGTAATTTAACACGAGTTTTGCATCTGGAAAAAGTTTATTAAGCCCTTTTATGAGTTTGGTTGCACGGGCATTTCTTTCTTTTTGTTTTTGCGGTGTCATTCTTTGGGTTTTTGTTGGGGTTTTGGCGGTGTGGTTGGCGTTGGGTCGTCTGCTTTTTCAATTTTTTCTTCCTTTGCTACTTCCTTTTTGTCTTCTGCTTTCTTTTCTTTTTTATCTTGCGCTTTCTTTTTCTCTTGAACATAGTCCTCTTTCTTTTCAAGTGCCTCTGCCTTCTTTGCCTCTTTTTCAACGCGATTTTCCTCTGATATTACTGTTTTTTCTGCTACTTTTTTCTTTTCCCTTAAATCAAAAATGGAAAACAGTATGATACTTGCAAAAATAACACCAAGTATGTTTATCAATAACAGCAAAAACGAGCCACGCATTAACTCAAGATTTAGAGTTGCCGTTGCTATGCTAAATGTTGATAAAACAGGGATAAGAGATACAGAGATTGCGGCACTCGCAAGAGCGGTATTTGTTCTTTTGTTACGAACTATGAATATGGTAGCCGCAGTTGAAGCGATTATTGCTGTAAAGAAGTAAAGTAGTGATGCACTGTTTCTTGCGATTATTTCACTACTTTCAATATCACCTATCTGACCGAACAAAAGAACAACAACGACAGACACAACAAAAGCCAAAACAACAGAGCGAAAAATTGTTTTTGCTGAACGGGATATGAGGGTGGAGTCAGACAGAGAGAAACCAAGCGACAAAGCCATAAAAGGATAAAGAAGTGGAGCAATGAAAACGCTTCCTATTATTATCACAGGATCGTCAAGCAATAGCCCAAATGTTGCCATCACCGTTGAAAGAACAAGGGCTATAAAGAAGTCCTGGTCGGGCGTGCTGTATGTGATGAGGGTCTTTATCGTTGACTCTCTTTGCTCTTGTGTAATATTTTTGAAAGCGAAAAACAATGACATATCTTAAGTTAGGTTTTTGTTTAATAAGCGCTTGGATAATACAAGTTCCTCTTCTTTGTCATCCATATATACAACAAATTATACTATTAATTTTATTTTGTATACTGCGAATCCTATCTGAATTTGTCTTTAATTGTAGACCAAGACATAAAAACCAAAATGGCGCTCAAGGATGTCTTCACAAGACCAAGTGCTGTTACAAAAGCAGGCGAGGAACTTGTGTTATCCAAGTCCATAAGAATTTCTGGATTTTCAATCAGAAAAGAATTTGTGTAGTGGGAGGAAATGGAAGCCAATACAATGAAGACAGCAAACCCGATTGTGTATGACACTCTTCCCCAATTCTTTAGACCAAGAACATAACCAAGATACCCAAAGAATAGAAAAATGATGAGAGCAAGGTTTGCAAGAAACAAAGATATTTCAAGAGAACCAATCTCAAGCATATCAACAGCTGGCGCTGCTGTTTCATACATTGAATCTCCTAAAGTATTTGTTAGTACAAGAGCAATCAGAATTAAAACATCTGCAATCAAAAATCTCTTAAATAGTTTTACTTTATCAGTAGTCACTGTAGGCGTTTGCTGTTGTGTTTCCATATAGTTATTATTTTTGTTAATACTTACTAATGTAACTTTATTATACAACATATCGTCAATCAAGCAATATCCAGTTATGGTAATATAGTGTTATGTTTAGGTATTTATTAATAGTCATTTTATTGTTTTTTCTTTGGTTCTTTTGGGCAAGCGGAGATGCCCTAAAAGAAGGCGAAGTGGTGGCTCATAAAAAAGAATTTGAAGTGGCAAAAGAGGGGGATGTTTTTAATATCGTGACCTATAATGTTGGTTATTTTTCAGGGTTTGCAAATGAGGGGCTTGCGGTAGATAAAAGTGTTGGTTTTATTGAGGAAAAACGCACTCCCGACATTATCATTGAGGAAACGAAAGAGATATTAAAAGATTTTGAGATAGACATACTTGCCACACAGGAGATTGATAGGGACTCAAAAAGGTCGCAAGATATAGACCAAGTGGATGAGGTTGCCGATGCGCTCTCATCACCGTATTCTGCTTTTGCTGTAAATTGGAATAAGAATTTTATCCCCTACCCAATCACGAAACCGAGCCGTTGGTTTGGAAGAACAATTTCCGGACAGGCAATTTTTTCAAAATTTAAAATAGTCAATCACAAATCAATAAAACTTACCCGACCAAAACAACTACCCCTTCGTGATAGTTTTTATTTTGATCGCTTGGCTCAAGTTGTTGAGTTGGATGTTGGGAGGTCTTATCCATTGTTTGTTATAAACATACACCTTGATG
This sequence comes from Candidatus Campbellbacteria bacterium, assembly GCA_028817035.1. Classification (NCBI taxonomy): domain Bacteria; phylum Candidatus Campbelliibacteriota; species Candidatus Campbelliibacteriota bacterium. Next base: position 44,067 of record JAPPQH010000008.1, read on the forward strand.
CGTTCTCTGCTGATGGTGCAATTGTGCAATCAAAAGAAGTCCTTGAAATTTACAGAGAATACAAAGACAAAGGGGCTGTTATCTTGCTTGGCGATTTTAACAACGACATACGGGACGACAAGGGAAACACAACGCTTGATGCATTCTTTGACTCGGATGAGATTGTGATAACCAAAAAAATATTTGAGGAGGATGACTTTACCTACCCTTCTTCAAATGCAAAAATTAGGATTGACCATATACTTTATGATCCTGACGAACTGTCTTTAATAAATGAAAGAACTCTGAAAGAAGTGGGCAATGGCTCCGACCACTTGCCTGTTATTGCGACATTCTCTTTTATAGATGAGATATAAAAAAATAAGAGCCTCTGTTTTCCCTTTTGGGGGGAAAACAGAGGCTAGTAGACTGTTAGCCCACTTTTGTCTTCTTTGATTCTATCAAAGAGTGAGAGCCACTCGTTGGCTTTGGCCTCTCCTTCTCCTTCTACCTTTGCAAAAAAGGTTTGAAGACACTTTTCACAAAGATAAAGAGTAGTTGAGTGGGGGTCCAGTTTGCCGAGAGAATGCTGTGGTGTATTTTCGCAAGGATCAGAATCTAGCGAAGAATCCTTCCTTCCGGCACATCCCTCAAGAGTCGTACCTCCCACTCCACCCTTAAGGAAAAGCGACTGCCCACCTTCTGGCAAACTAAGAGTCACTTGTCCGAACATTTGGGTTAGTTCACCCGCTACTGCTTCCATAACACTTCCTCCTTTTTGCGTATAAAGAACGCCTAATAATATTTATACTACAAAAAAGGTGATATGTGATAAAAAATCAATTTTGTTTTGTGTAATAATCCAGCTTCTCAAATATCTTTACCATAGCAAGCGTATCAAGCTCACAATATTTTGATAAATCGTTGAATAAAGATTCCCTCTTTGTAGGGTTTTTTCCGTCCAACACAATTTCTGCCCAAATTCTCTGTGCGGAAGCGCCTTCCTGTATATTGAGTTTTTTATATGACAACTCTGGGATGATAACCGGAAGAACATTCTTTATGGAAGAACTGCCGAAAAACTCCGCATCTGACACATAGCCATTTGAAAATGGAATCATAAGATCCACTATTCTTTCATTAACACTTTTTAAATAATTTTTCTCTGCAGGGACAAACTCAGACATAAGCGTATTACACCCTTTCTCAAATGTCTGGTACCACACCACAATGCTACCCTCTTCCCCCAAATCATTTTTTAATTGTTGAACAAGGGGTTCAATTGATAGACTATTTTCTTTGTGTAAATACTCTTTATGAACCAAGTCCTCACCAGGTTTATTTATGATATGTAGTGAATATTGAAAAGGTATCTGCTGATATGGTCTAAGACCATCAAAAGGCGGTATTACTTTTGAAAAAGTCTCATAATCAAGGAAATATAACGGGTATTTTATGTTTGAGAGAAAATTTTTTATGTTTTCCGTGTCTATCTCCCTCCCCCCCTTCTTTGTTATAACAACCTGTCTCTGTTGGTACGAATTAAGATCAAAGTCATCTGGAATTTCTTTTATTTTTTTTATTCCCAATTTTTCAAACTCGCTTAACTGATCTACTTTCAGTCTACACAAATTGTAGCAACTTTCTTTTGGTATCTTTCCGTAAATGTTTTCACAAATATCCAGCCATTCTTTTAATGCCACCTGCTCTGCAAGCTTCGGTGAGAAATCGGGCTTTGTCTCTTCGTTTAAGATTTTGAAAGCACTTCTTATTTTATCTTCTGTCTCTTCTTTAAGTTCTGACACATCTCTTGTTATATCATCTATAGAAGAAATTTCTTTTGGGTCTATCTCACCATTTCTTGTGTATTGATTGTTTACATATATCACATACACCTTGAAGACATCTATGCCCACTCTATCAAGAACTGCTTTTTGAAATGCAAGATCTTTTATGTGGTCTTGCTTTAGAGATGTGCTTGACTTTATTTCATACAGATTAAATGTATTGTCTTCCACTCTTTCTACTACATCTGATATACAGGTTATACTCCCCTCTTTTTCAAATGGCGCTTCAAAACGCGCTTGTAGGATGACCTTTGCTCCGTCTCGGATTGCTTGACCTGTTTTGCCTGTAAGTCTTTTATATTCACCAAAATCACTGAAACCAAGCTTTGTGGCAGAAGAAAACATCTGCTCTGCAACTTTTTCAAACCTCTGACCCTCACGAAAAAGCGACAATAAATTTTCATCTGGTGGCGGAATCTTATCTTTATCAAACTTTTTAAGCCAAAGCCACGCAGGGTGTTTCAGAAACATCATATATTCCGATTTGGAAATCTGCTTATTCATTAAATACCAGTTTATCATTTTAGAGGATAATTTGATACAATAGATTAATTGCTGGGTCGTCTAATGGTAGGACGCTTGGTTCTGGCCCAAGTAATCAAGGTTCGAGTCCTTGCCCAGCAGCAATAATTATATTTTACATTATACATATATTGATGTATAATAATTATAATGAGACTTCACTCGCTCAGTAAAATATCCCGTAGGCGTGATGTTTGTAACAAGGGCTATTGTTTACAAAAAATTAAAATCGCAGGACACAATGTTGCAAGTGGTTTTATTGTGCCTACTAAATATCCACTGGAGCAGATGCAGGAAAAGGTTCTAAAAGAATTTGACCAGCTTGGCACGGACAAGGTTATAGTCAGATCATCATTCTCTAGTGAGGATGAAAAAACTAGAAGTTATGCTGGGGTTTTTAATTCCATAACAAATGTAGGTAGATCTAAACTTATCAGTAAGATAAAGGAGGTTGTTGGGGGTAGAGATGGGATGGCAGTGGTGATACAGGAGATGAAAAAACCCGATATATCTGGTGTTATGTTCACTGATAACGGAAGGGGTGATGTAAGGATAGAGCTGGCGAAGGGCGGGGTCAGCAGAATTGTATCAGGAAAGACAACTCCCGAGGTGTGCGAAATTGTTCGGAATCGTGTCATATATGACGGAAAATTAATATCGCCCAAAAAAATCTCCCGTCTTAAGAGGGCTGGAGATAATCTCCAGAAACTTTTTGGATGTCCCCAAGATGTGGAATGGGCGTTTATAGGAGACAAGCTCTATATTTTTCAGTCTCGTCCTATAACCAAATTCCCAAACAAGATGTATGTACTGGAAGAGGTTCGAGAATATGCAGATTTATTCATATTAGACCACCATCTGTTAAAGTCAATGAATGAGTTTCTTGAGAAAGAATTTAATGGATTTTACCTGAAATCCTGTGTTTTGAAATACAACCCAAAAAAGAAAATGATAACAAAATATATAGACCAAAAGGAATTCAAGGCATATATAGGACTGGTGATAAGCAGAGCGAAGGAAGATAAAAGGTGGCTCCATAAAATTCTATACAAGGATATGAAAAATATGATTCTCGAAAATAAAGATTATTTGGACAAGAAGAGGTTGGTGACAAATAAGTCGGAGTTTTTGCGTTATATGAGGGTGGTGGAGAAATTCACACCACTCTATTCCCTAACACACTCTTTTGCACTAAACCCTGAAGTGGGAAAAAGAGAGAATAAGATGGCGATAAAACACAGAAAGTTTCTTGAAAAATATTCGGATGTTGATATGGATATCGTAGCACCATTTATACAATCCCTAAAAAATAATCAGAGAAAAGCACTGATGACATCAACTCTTGATATGTTTAAGGAGAATAAGACAAAAGAGATGAAAAAAACTATGTATTTTATAGATGGGTCTATAGTTTCCAGTAAAGATGTCCAACGACATCTTAAAAAACTTAATATGTCTTTTGAAAAGCAAAATATAAAAGGGGTAAAAGTGTTGCACGGCAACCCAATTTATCCTAAAGATGTAAAAGGTCGTGTCTGCATATTAAGGTCTGTAAGAGATATGAAAAAGTTTCACAAAGGATCTATTCTTGTCGCGTCTTCGTTTGGACCAGAATATTACAAGTTGGTTGAGGAATCAAATGGTGTGGTGGTTGAGAATGGAGGAGAATTGTCACACGCTGCAATACACGCAAGAGAGTGGAAAAAGTCCTGTGTGATAGGCGTTAAAAATGCAAAAAACATTCTCAAAGATGGACAAATGATTAGTGTTACAAAAACAGGGAAAATCTTTATACACTAAAAATCCTCATTTATAAGTCTCCCCAACTCTTTTTTGAGGACTTTTTGTTTGTTTCGCTCTGCCTTCCAACCCGTGAGGTTTGCCAAAAGCTGGACAAGTGTCGCAAGACCAGAGAGTGCTATAATGTAGAGCAAGAAATGGGTCATCTAATGGTAGGACGCTTGGTTCTGGCCCAAGTAATCAAGGTTCGAGTCCTTGCCCAGCAGCCCTAATCCACGGATTGATAGGATGCCCAAACTTCTTGTGATTTTTTCACAAAAGTCTTCATTATATTGTTATAATTTTTATACTATGAACAATTTAAGGCAAAGAAAAATAAATGGAGGAAATGATGAATTTTTTACTAAACCACAAATTGCAGAGTATGTTGTTAAAACTTTTTTTGAAAAAATAGGAAAAGTTGACAAGAATACTATATTTGTTGAACCTTCTGTTGGCAATGGCTCATTTATAAAACCTATGAAAAAATATACTACAAAAGAGATTGTTGCTTTTGATATAAACCCAAAGACAAAAGCAAGGCAAAGGGATTTTTTAGAGATAGATTTTGAAAAAGAAAATATTAAAAATGCTATATTTATAGGAAACCCACCATTTGGTTTTGCAAGCAGTTTGGCTATAAAATTTTTCAATAAAGCAAGTGAGGTGGCAACTCACATAGTATTTATATTGCCAAAGACATTTAGAAAAGAAAGTATACAAAAAAAATTGAATTTAAATTTTCACGTAGTTTATGAAGAAGATTTGCCAAAAAGGTCTTTCTTGGTTGATAACAAAGAACACGATGTACCATCCATTTTTCAAATATGGGTAAAAAGGGGGGTAAAAAGGGTATACGAGGATTTAGAAAATACTTTTATTGAATATACAACACCAGATAAAGCAGAATTTGCAATAAGAAGAGTGGGAGGAAATACAGGAAAGGTTTTTATTGATAAAGATTATAGCAAATACAGTATTCAATCAAATTATTTTTGTAGAGCATTAAGAAATGATGTAATTGATAAATTAAAGGAGACAGATTTTTCTCATATAATAAATAATACTGCTGGAGTTCGATCATTAAGCAAAAATGAAATCCTGAATGTTTTGCATAAAAAAATATGATAAAGATATCCCTACCACTAACAAAACATACTGGAAAAGCAAGAGTCAAATATCGTAAAGATAAAAAGGATTATGGTATTCCCTTTGCCACAAGACAAAATAAATTGACACAAGATAATTATATTGAATGGCAGATTGGCTATGATACAAAAGAGAAAAAACTTAGCAAATCCAAATTTAGCTTTCAAAGAAAAGGGGAAACAAAATATACTTTTGAATTGAGTGAATATTTAATTGATGCTATAAAAAATAACTTGGTTACAAAAGAAGAATTCAAAGAGTTAAAAAAATTCGTTGAAAAAGCAAGAATTGAAACAGCATTTATTGAAGAGAGGTTCAATATAAAAAGAGAAGAACAAAAGCAAATGTCTCTAATGGGGGTAAATTTTGATTTGTTTATGGAACATTATCCATTATTGCTATATTTTCAAAATAAAGATGAATATTCCATTGAGGTTAAAATTGATAGAAAACAAAAAGCAATTGGGGTTCAGGCAATGCTTTTCTTATGTATACCAATAACAAGATTTGAGGAGAAAAAGGGTTTAATAGTTAGAGAAGCAGAACAAAACGAGCAAGTGACACTTGAAATAAAGAGAAATAAAAATAATTTTATTATTGATGTAATAAAGATTTTTGCCATATCTTCTTCTCAACATAATGAAGATATTAAAAATATAATAGACACTATAGAAAAAAATATATAATTATCAAAGTATAAATGGAGAATAAGTCTCCCCTACCCCTCAACTTCTTCAATTTTCATTTTGTTGCTGATTTTTTGGAGTCGTTCTTTTTCGCTTATGTTTTCCAACCTTGTCCGCAAAAGAATTGTAAATATGGGAATCAAAGCGACAAATACCAAAGCAATTATTATAACAATCCAAAGTAAAAGGTTAAATGGTTTTTCTTCGCTCTGCTGTGGTTGTGCTACTTCCCTATTAGCTACTTGATTAGAAGGAGGTGTTGGCGAGACGGCAGGCACTACCGTTGTTGGCGTTGTCGGTGATGCTGGTGACGCTGGTGGTATGGTTGTGGTCGCAGGAGGTGGAGTGACGACAGGTTCCTTTTCTTTAGTTTCTTTTGATGATGTTGCAACTATTGTGCCGTTTGGATAAGTTAGTTGGTATTCATTTTCTGAAAAAGAAAAGTTAAGTGTGTTGTGATCAATGCGGACTTTTCCCTTTGATGTAATCATTGACAACGGTGGAAACACAAATGATTTGTCTTCGCTTACAATACGCCAGCCACCAACATTAACAGAAAAATTGTGGTTGTTCTGTATTTCAACATATTCTGCGGCAGGACTGATATTAAAATCTGGTTTTACGACATCAATTGTCTTTCTTGCGATAATCTCCCTACTACGATAAGTCGTCATGGCGACAATTTCATAACTGCCCTCTATTGAATATTTGTGTTTTACATGATTGTCTTTGTTAGTTTTTCCATCACCAAAATTCCAAACATAAGATAGGTTTTTTAATTTATTGCCGTTGTTATCAAGCGCTTCCACGCTCAACTCTATGGGCAATCGCGTAAATGCATACTTTGGTTTTGTTGTTATTGAAATTTCATCAATAAATAAAGATTTTGGCTGACGCTGTGAAGTGCTTGACCCACCGCCACCTGATGATGAACCACCGCTTGAACTTGAGCCAGAAGATGGCGAAGAACTTCTTGATGGCAATGTCCCTGGGTTGGGAGAGTCTGCGTAGGAAGATCTACTTGATGGAAAATGAAGTGAATTGCCATCACCATTTGCCCCTAAAGATGGGTTGTATGTTATGGTTGCAATTGTTGTAGGACTGTCTTTTACTTTTATTGATATTGTTTTCTCAAAATCGTCTCTTTGTGGAAGACTTAACGAACGACTTTCAAATATTTTTCCACTATACGACTTGCCGTCAATGTTAAGAAACTCATCTGCTCTCTGCGCTATTATCGCGGTTTCCCCTGCCGAGATAGAGCCACCTCCTGTGTGTTCGTTTATGGGTATGTTGCGTGGGTCAGTGCTTGTGGTGTATTCAAGACGCAAACCAGAAATAACAACCGCATTACTGCCATCGTTTGTTATTTCAATCCACTCCTTGCCAGCGTCTGAACCCTCAGGATTATACATCACCTCGGTTATCCTAATTGCTGCAAAAACAGATTGCGGCATCATCACCGCAAGCAACAAGAAGTTTAATAATACTATTGAAGTTACTTTATTTATCATTTTCTCTTTGTGTTTTTTTTAATAAAGATGATATTGATTCCCACCCTTCATCTTTTTCCCCTTTTTCTTCTGGACCTGGCGGTATCTCGCCCTTTTTAATCTTGGAGACCTCTTCCTTGTGTTTTTTCACATACTCTTGGTTTTGTTCTCCTTCTTTCTTAATATCCGTAAGAAGATTTTTTAATGATTTTTCTTTTGGTGGTATGTTTATATTACTACCATTTTTATCCTTTGGTCGACCACCGCCACCACTGCCATGATTGCCACCAACACCGCCACCACCAAATGAACCCTTTTTGCCTTTGCCCCCTTGTCCGCCAAGAGCCCCCGCTTGTTTCATATCCATCTCTATTTTTACCATTATATCTTTCTCTATCTCCTCTCTCCTTCTCGCGTATTTTTCACGAGATGCAAATAAAATTCTATCACGAAAAGACTCTTGATCTGACTCAATAGGTGGGAGTGTTTCAGCGTAAAACGGATCTGTCGCCACGCCATCTATGCTTATGGATGTGTATATCTCTTTAAATCCAAGATTAATCAGGTCTTCCTGTAACACCTGATTGGCGAACGCTTTTTCAAGAAGTTCTGCATCAAGCGGTCCTATCCTAAAACTCACTATCGTTCCAACATTTCCTAAGACAGCATCGCGTATCTCATCCTCCATCTGCCCAACAAACTGATGTGCGATTATCAAAGAGAGTTTATACTTTCTTGCCTCTGCCAAGATGTCTGTGAAAGAGCCGTTGGCTATGGACTGAAACTCATCAACATAAAAGAAAAATCGCGGAAGTTTTTTCATTTCACTCGGTGATGTTTCTGCCCTTGAAAGAGCAGCGAGATAAAGTTTCGTGGTAAGCATGCTACCCAAAAGAGAAGCGTTAACCTCACCTATCTGCCCCTTTGATATATTAACAAGAAATATTTTTCTGTTATCAATTATTTCACGAAGGTCAAAGGTAGACTTCTTTTGTGCGACTATGTTTCTTATGAGAGGATTTGCCACGAACTGCCCAATCTTGTTTTGAATTGCTGGCGTTGCCTCAGCGGCATATCTATCCGTGTAACTTGCAAAATCCTGAACCCAGTATTTTTTTACTTGTGGGTCCTTAATCTGAGATATAACATCTTTTCGAAATATTTTATCAGAATACATCCTTCCAACATCAATTATCGTTGAGTCGGGGTATTCCAGCAAAGCAAGAATTGTGTTGCTCAAAAGATATTCCATACGAGATGACCACTGAGATTCTTCCCATATTTTCTTGAAAGCGCTTAAAAGACCAGACATAACAAGATGTCTTTTCTCATAACCCACATCTTCCATTATATTAAACCCTATTGGATAATCAGTATCAAAAGGTGCAAAATAAACCACATCATCAACCCTTCTCTCTGGTATGATATCAAGCAATGTCTCAACACTGGCTCCGTGAGGATCTATAAGCATAAGCCCCTCGCCGTTGTTTATGTCTTGAGTTGCCATATTCTCAAGAAGAGTTGATTTTCCCATTCCACTCTTCCCTATGACATACATGTGCGTTGCCCTGTCCTTTGCTTTTATGCCGAACTTTTGCAAGCGACCTCGGGTTTGGGTCTCTCCTATGTATGTAATCCTTTCTTCGGCACCTGAAAAAATCATATAAAAGTAATTATATACCCCACGCCATCAATTTTCAACGCCCTTTTTATTCACCTTTTGCGAACCCGCAAAAGCCGTAGGCGTGTATCGGACTGACGGATCCCAAACCATAAAACCTCCAACACTCGCATCATCAATCGCATCTATTTGTGCAACGACTTTATCTTTGCCGTATGCAACTGGATAATCAAAATCTTGAACCCAAGAACGAAGGTTCTTTGCCCCATAACCTGCTTCAACTGCTCTTATCTTTGCGACCGACAGTGAATGCTCAATCACTTTACCAGGTTGTCTGTTCGGATCTGGGATACCGGCAAAGTTTGGTAAGAAGTGTGATGGATACAACATAAGCGCTATCGCATCAAAATAAGGCAACGCCTTTTCAAGAACCTGACCAATGTTTAAGTCGTCAGTATTGACCGCTGCCTGACCAAATATATCTGCAGATGTAGGGATGTTTCTTTTCTTTCTCATTTCATCATTTATATACTTGAAAAAATCTTCTATCACTTCTGCCTTTCCAAAGTCAGGGTCTTGGGAAACCCTACTCTCTGAAAGCGGATAATACACATCACTCAAATCACCATCTGATGGAAATCTTATATAGTCAAAATTTATTTCATCAAAACCTTCATTGTATGCATCAACCGCTATCTCAACTATGTATTGCCAAAAGACAGCAGCAAGCGGATCTACAAAAGAAAGCCCCTTGTTGTCCTTCCATACACTTTTGTCAGACTCTTTCTGAACCGCAAGGTGAGGGTTGCGAGTCGCAAAGTATGGGTCTTGAAACACAGTAACCCTTGCGATAGTATATATCCCCCTTTCGTGAAGTTCGTGCAGATACTCCCTCAAATTTTTAATAACACAACCATCAGCGTCTTTTGTTTTATGCGGCTTGTTGTGAGGAATAAACTGAACTGTCCCAGAAAAGTCTTTCACATCAATAACTATTGAATTTATATCAGTTGTGTCTAATATGTGTTTAATCCTCTTTCTGAAACTTGGCGTCGCAACAGCACAAGCAGTCGCATAAATTGACCTTACCTCATCTGGAGTTTCCAAATGAATTACTTTTATTGGTAGTGTTTTTTCATCATTCGCCACATCCTCTGTCTTGTCTTTAGAATGATATGCCGCTCTCTCACCACTTATGATATTAAAAAAGAAATAGTATAGAAAAAAAATCAGCAACGCAATCACAAACGAGAAAATGACCTTGCCCACCGTTTGTATTTTTTTGTATCTGCGTCTTTTAATCATTTTTGTTTTTTAGAAAACACCCTATATGCCCATCAAACACTTTTTCTGGAAACCTCTCTTCATAATTTGTCCTATGATCTTTCACCATTTTGTAAGGATGGAGAACATAAGACCTTATCTGATTGCCCCATTCAATAGAAACATCCTTAGAAGAGTAACTTGATTTTGCTTTTTCCCTCTGCTCTTTTTTCAGCGTAAAAAGTTTTCCACGCAAAATCTCAAGTGCACACTCTTTGTTTCTTGCCTGTGACCTCTCACCCTCACAATGAACCAGTATGCCCGTCTCTTTGTGTTTTATACGAACTGATGTCTCCCTTTTGTTTACATTCTGACCCCCAGGACCACTTGAACGAGCAAGAAACACCTCCACATCCTCTGGGTTTATTATAACCTCTTTGAGTGGCGGAAGTTTGGGTATAACTTCAACAAGCGCGAAAGAAGTGTGTCGCTGTTTCTTTGCATTAAAAGGAGAAACCCTAACAAGCCGATGGACACCCGATTCATTTTTTAATGTCGCATAAGAACCCTTTTTTAGGACCTCCATTTTCCCGCTTTTTAGACCCTTGTGCTCTGTCTCTTTTTTTTCAATAATAGCAACCTCCCACCCCTCTCTTTCAAAAAATTTATAATACATCTCAAAAAGCATCCTCGCAAAATCTTCAGCATCATCACCCCCTGCCCCTGAGATAATAGTCAATATGGCTGGATAATTCTCTGAACCCCCACCCGACTTTTTTAATTCATGAAGTTCCTGTGTAAGCTCTGCTGCTCGCTTCTTATCATCCCAAAAACCAGGGATCTGCATCTCCTCCTCTATCTCCTTTATTCTTTTTGTTGTTTGATTAGACATATAATAATTATATCAAAATCATCTCGGACAGAAAGAGCAGACAAAAGTGCTATATTTTTCAAGTAGTAACAACCAACTTGGCATATGGTATAATAAAACCAGTGGAGCAAAAGGGCTCCGCAAAGAAAAAGGAGGAAATGTGATGA
>JAPPQH010000009.1 GCA_028817035.1 Candidatus Campbellbacteria bacterium
AACACTGGTATCGCCGCGATTGTCAAAGATATGGGCAATAGAGAAATGGAAGAACGAATAAAGGCGCTGAAGTTTCACGAAGAAACAGGAATTGATTTGCCAAATGAGATAAGAGGGAAGGTCGGCAATCTTTTTGATAATGGCAGAGATGTTGAGTATGTCACCGCAGGTTATGGACACGGAATCTCAGTCACGCCCATCGCGATGGTGCGCGCCTTGTCCGCTCTCGCAAGTGGCGGAACCCTTCCAACACCTCGTGTCGTTAAACACACAAGAAAAAATGGAAAGATAATTAAAAAAGGAACAAACACAACAGGAGAAGTCCAAAGAGTCTTTTCAAAAGAAGTCAGCGACAAAGTTACAGAGATGCTTGTTAAAACAGTTGATGAATCACTTCTTGGCGGAACAGTCGCAAAGGAAAACTACAGCATAGCAGCAAAAACTGGAACCGCATCACTTGTTAATCCAGCGACTAAAAAATATTATGATGACAAATATCTCCACTCTTTCTTCGGGTATTTCCCAGCATCAGACCCTCAGTTTTTGGTGTTTATGTTTACAATAGAGCCAGAAGGCGCAAGATATGCCTCAGAAAGCATGACAAAACCATTTATGAGAATAGTCGATAACTTGATATCATATTATGATATACAGCCAGATAGATAAAAGAGAATGAAATAATAAAACATAAAATAGTTTTTATGAATATGAAATTATGAAACAGTTTTTCAAGAGAGTAATAAAAAAGATATTAATAGCATTTGCAAAACGCATATTAAAAAATAAAAAACCAACCACGATAGCCGTGGGTGGTAGTGTAGGCAAGACATCAACCAAAGATGCGATATTTTCAATAGCCACACCAAAGCACAGTAGAAAAAGTGAAGGGAATTACAATACTGATTTTGGACTGCCACTCTCTATTTTTGATCTCAAGAGCGGATTTAACAACCCTTTTATATGGACAAAAAATATGGTCGTTGCGTTTTTTAGGAGCTTTATATACGCAGGGGACTATCCAAAAAAATTGGTCCTTGAAGTGGGAATAGACGAACCAGGCGACATGCAAGAAGTGGCAGAGTGGTTTAGACCAAACATTGTATGCATGACCCAGATGTCTTCCGTGCCCGTCCATATTGAGAATTTCAAAAGTGTAAGCGATTTAGAAAATGAAAAAGCATATCTCGTTCGCGCCCTCAGAAAAAACGGGCTATTGATAATTAATGTTGATGATGAAAGATCTTCTGTTTTTAAGGAAGCAGCCAGTTCTGGTGTTGAAGTTGTTTCAATAGGTTTCTCTGACAAGGCGGATGTGAGGGCAGTAAATGTTTTTTCTGAGATAACAGACGAATGCACCGGACTGGTGAGTGGGGAAATAAAGACAAAAGATGGCGAAGTGCAGAAAGTGACAATAAACGGTGTCATAGGGGAGCATCATTTTTATCCCATTTTGTATGCATTTGCCGTTGGACTACACTTGGGCGTTTCGCTTGACGAACTCCAAAAGCAAACCGCTAATTATGTATCGCCAAAGGGCAGGATGAGAGTATATCCAGGGAGAAATGACAGCACGATAATAGACGACACATACAACTCCTCGCCAATAGCGATGAAAAAAGCGCTTGATACTTTTGAGAAGATATCAAACACAAAAGGGAAGAAGATTGCAGTCGTGGGGGATATGAAGGAACTTGGCGAATATGCGAAACTTGAACATCTAAAAGTGATGAAACACGCTTATGAAATCAGTGATACCATAATAACTGTTGGTAAAGATATGGCACAGGCGGGCAGAACGCTTATGAAAGAAAGAAGAGATTACAAGAAAATCAAAGTGGCGACAGACTCGCTTGATGCAGCGGAAGTATTGAAAGAAGAAATGACAGCAGGGGACACGATACTGATAAAAGGATCACAAGCAATGCGCATGGAAAAAACTGTTGCTGTAATTCTTGATGACCCCAACAGCTCAGATATGCTGGTAAGACAGAGCAAAGAATGGAGGAAGAGTTGATTATAATGTAAAATAAAAATATTGGCCCTATCGTCTAGCGGCTAGGACATCGCCCTCTCACGGCGAAAACCGGGGTTCGATTCCCCGTAGGGTCACATCATAAATTTATGTAAAACGATTTGGAGAGAAAAAGTAATGAAAAAGAACATCAAAAGGGGAGAGAAAGGGAGAAGGAACATAAGTCAAAATATGACCGACTATTGTTTTAATTACATCTTTACAAATTGTCTCTCAGGTGCTATAATGAAAGTATATGATGTCTGCATCTTTTCGTAGCAAAAAAAGTAAAGATGATTTTAAAGACAAAGAGCTTAATATAACTGTTGATGATTTTATATGGCTCTCAACCAACCCCGATTATGCAGGTGAGCTTGATTCAACCAAAGATGCGCCTTTTCAGAAATTAAATATAGACTTAAACGGTCTAAGGATATTTGATCTTGGCAAAAATATACAGATTTTAGAGAATATAAAAATTAAGATAAAAGAAAAAAGTGATGCGTTTTTGAACTCAAGTATTGGTTTTTTTCCTCTTCCAGTAGAATTATATAAAAATGGGATACTTTATTTAGTAAATGAATTAAATTCTATGGATGCCCGCATTGATGCCATAAGAGATGGTAGAAATATATCTTTGGTGGGCGATATATATGTTTTAGTAAATAAGAAAAAGAGGGCGATTCAAAAAGTTCATCAAGCAATTCGAGATGCAAAAATAAAGCAAGATAGTTTAAAAAATTAATCAATAAAAAATTATGAAGAAATTTTTATTTTTTTACTGCGGAACCCTTTCTTTTAATAGTCCAGAAGAGGCAAGGGAACATATGAGAAGATGGGTTTCTTGGTTAGAGAGCATAAAGAAATTTGTTTTTAAGCCAGGCATTCCACTAAAAGACCCTAAAAAAATAGGTATATATACTGTTGAAGGTGCAAAAATAAAAGATAAATCAGAAAGGTATGATGCAATAAGATTGGTCACAAAAAATCCTATTAGTATAAATATGTATGGTTTCGTAAAAACAAGTACGGAGATGAAAAAGAATGTGAAAGGATATTCTATAATGCAAGCTAATGATCTTGAAGAGGTAATAAAATTAATAAGAACTTGCCCGCATCTTAGATTTGGTTTTATTGATATAGTAGAAGTTAGAGAAATGAAAATGCTGAAAAAACCTAAAGAGAGTCATGGGCGTTCTTAAATAAACAAAAAGATACGCCTTGACAAAAATACCCAGTTTGATAGTATTAATATTAGGAAGGGTAGAGGTGAGAGACAATCCATTTCTCCAAGGGTCTCTTCTCTCCGAAGGCCCTTGGGACCTCCCCACGAGGGATTTCTTTAGCCTTTCAGTTCCTTGTTGCGAGGGAACACCCTTCCATCTAACTTTGCACCGGCTTTACTCTTTCGGTGATGGAGGAGAGAAGAAACAAAATATCATCATGCCCGCGTGCTGACCGCCCCCCATAGGCGGTCTTTTTTTGCCTATTGACAAAAATATGCCGCCTATGATAGATTAAGGGTGGAAAGGAAACCTTTCTAATCCCCCCAGTTTCGCAACAAGGATCGTTGCCAAGCTGGGGTTTTCCTTTTATATAGACCCTGTTGACAAAATAACCCCTGTTTTGATAATATTAATAGTGGAAGGGAATATGATTCTTTTTGCTCGGTTAGTCACACGGCGAGGCTGCAGAGTTAAAAGGGATTGTAAAGGGAAGATGAGATGAGGTTGGCCTTCCAACGGCCCAGCAGTTGGATAATCCTCCCCGATTAAAGTGGTATCTTGTCTCAAATTCCACATCCTATTAGTAATCCAAGAGAGGGGTTGCTTGTAGGGTGTCCTTCCCCTAACTTTTATTGTTCTGGCTTGTTTAGAGCAGAGAACAAAGAGCGGCAAAACCATGCCGACATATGCCCACCCCATTGCGGGTGGGTTATTTTTTGCCCCTTGACAAAAATATGCCACTTATGATAGTATTAATAGCGGAAGGCCTTTAATATAAAGTGTGAGGAGACACATTCCACACAGGAGCATCATGCATGTTTATTTTGGCGTTTAGTCAATTTAAGCTACGGGAGCATCGTATTTTTACAAAGAATACATAATATGATGCAACTCAAATCCTGAAAAGATGCTAAGACCATTTGATGGGCGCTAGAGACCCACTGGTCCTTACTTGTGTGAGTTGTTTAAGGAAGAGACTTTTTTTCTCCTACTTATATCCATCCTTGAGTAAGATGGTATCCTCCGCCTTTCATTAACCGGGGCTTCGTCTATAAACGGCGGAGCCCTTTTTAATGGTTTTATGGGGTAAAAATCACTGATAAATAGACGAAAAATTACCCCTTGACAAAAACATGCCATCTGTGATAGTATTAATAGTGGAAGGTCTGAGACATTTCCGCACAGGAGCATCATACATGTTTATTTTGGCGTTAGTCAATTTAAGCATGGGATAATTGATATGTATGTACTCGATACATATATGATGCTAAGACCATTTGATGGGTGCCATAGACCCACTGGTCCTTACTTGTGTGAGATGTTTAAGAGAAAGTGCTCTTATGCGCATCCTTGAGTAAGATGACGTAACCTTCACAAGCCACCCCTTTGGGTGGCTTATTTTATGAGAAATGATAAATAGACGAAAAATTTGCCCCCTTGACAAAAATATGCCACTTATGATAGTATTATAAATAGGGCGATGGAGGTAGGTATGATGGAGACACTCGCACTAAAAGACAAGGATCCTAAAAAGGAGGTCCTGAAAAGGACATTCTCACCCTTGAGTTGGTACCCTTTGATTTAGTGCGGTTGCACCGTCCGGAAGGAATCTCGAATGGTAACGGTAGAGTTTCATAGAAGCTTGATCGTCACCAAGACCCACAGCCTTTCGCGCACCCTGAGAAAGTGCAGTCCATATGGGTCAGCTTGTACCTCCTAAACCCTTTTGCATGACTCAACCACATCTGTGGTTGGGGGAATGGGACCACCCCGTGTGGTCCCTTTTTAATGCACTATGAGAAATGATAATAAAACAAAAGATTTTGCTGTTTTTATATCTGGTAGGGGTAGTAATTTAGAGGCGATATTAAAAGCAGATTTACGCCCAAAGGTGGTTATAAGTAGCAATCCAGATGCTAAAGGTCTTAATATAGCTAGGGACTACAACATCCCAACTGAGGTTGTTGATGGTAAAGGTTTTAATAAAAAGGATGATTTTAATAAAGAACTTAAAAAGGTTGCTGATATTTATAAACCGAATCTAATAGTTTTGGCTGGTTTTATGAAGATTTTATCAGCAGATTTTCTTTTATCTTATCCAAGGACGATAAATATACATCCATCTCTTTTGCCTAAATTTCCTGGCTTAGATACTCATCGCCGTGTTATTGAAGCAGGGGAGAAAGAGACAGGTGTGACTATTCACTGGGTGGATTCTGGTATAGACACTGGTGAAATAATAAAACAAGTATGTGTAAAAACTTTCCCCAATGATACCCCAGAGGCATTATCTGAGAGGGTATTGAGGGAGGAACATGCGATTTATCCTTGTATTATAAGGGAAATTTTGGAGAAAAGTTATTAACAATCTTTTTCCACATTTTCTGCCTTTTTTCCACAATATATAGAAAAATATAATCAGTGGGCAGAAATGATTACGGAGGTACTAACCATGTTTAACATCAACCCACAGGAAATTTCCTTTGAAGCCGAGCACGAGATAGTTGTTACTCCCGAGGAAGTGAATGAGTTTGCCAAAACCATTCCCAACGGAATCAGCACTCAGATGGAACGGTGACAACAAGGAAATTTGAAACCCCTGTTCTTTCCATATAAAGCGCAGGGGTTTCTTCTGCCAAAATCTCTTGTCATATCATTATTTTGATATATACTTTATTAAATGAAAAAAAGAAAAGAAATAAGAAAGGGTAAGTATAAGTTGCAAGCATTCCGTTCAAGCGCGGGTCTTGGCTTGAAAACGCTTGAAAGGATACCTGATGGGCGGTTTGTTGCTGAATATACAGGATATGAGCTTACTTCTGACGAAGCAGAGAAAAAAGGAGGTAGGTATTTATTTGAGATATCTTCAAGGAGGGTAATAGATGGCTCTCCAAAGTGGAATATAGCGAGGTATATAAATCATTCATGCCGACCAAACTGCGAGGCGGTCAATTCAAAGGGGAGAATATACATATATGCGATAAAGAATATAAAGGAGGGAAGCGAGATAACATATAGCTACGGCAGGGTGTATTTCAATGATTTTATAAAGAAAGGGGGTTGTAAGTGCCAATATCACCTAAAAAACAGAGGTGGTAGGTGAATTTTTTGCTATAATATAGACCATATATGCGATTTTTCATTTTTTTTATAATTTTATTGGTTCTTTTAGCAATCAGTTATTTCATATATTATAGTTATTTTTTTATCCCAGATCAGTCGGCAGATGAGGAAGTGGATGAGGGTGTGGGTGTGATAACCAATGTTACTCTTATAGAAAAAACGGAAACTTCTATAATTCCAGATCAACAAGAAAGTGAGGAGATTGATACCGGTGGTCCACAAGAAGGAGATTTTTTTATACACCCGAGTGAAGATGGTTCTAATCAAGTTGAAGAATCAGGTGCGCTTCCATAAAAAGTTTTATGTCAGAAAAAAATAGTTTAAATTGGTCTTTTCAAACAATATCAGATGTAGAATTAAATCTGAAAACATCTGCTACAAGAGGTTTGTCAGAGAGTGAGGCGAAGAGGCGTTATGCTGAGCATGGTCCAAATGAGATAAAGATTAAAAATGAAAGAAGTTTTTTTCAGAGTTTCATAGAGAAGATATTAAATCCTATATCATTAATCCTTCTTCTTTCTGGTATTGTTTTAGTTTCTTTGGATATGAATGCAGATGCGTTTATAATTTTTCTAACTTTTTTTATAAATTTATTTATAGGTTTGATTCAAGAAGGAAAAGCTTCAAAGGCATTTCAAAAGTTAAGACATTTTCAAAAGTTTCCTTCTATTGTTATCCGCGGTGGGAAAAAGAAAAAAATACCAAGTGAGGAACTAACTATAGGCGATCTTGTTTTATTGAGAAGTGGAATACACATTCCCGCGGATATGAGAATAGTCCGAGAAACAGATCTTTCTATAAATGAAGCGGCTTTGACAGGGGAGTGGGATTCTATAAAGAAAAACACAATGATAAATGCCCATGCACCAAAAATCTTTGAGGCAGGGAATATGGCGTGGAAAGGAACACTTGTTGTTGATGGTTATGGTGCAGGAATAGTAACAGAGATAGGTAAAGATACACAGATAGGCAAAATATCTGAGACATTGCTTGAAAAGGGTGGCAGAACGCCCCTCCAAAAAGCGACCGCTTCGCTTGCGAGATTCCTTACTTTCATAATAGTATTTGCCATTGCGCTTATATTTATACTTGGATTTTTGCGCGGTTTTCCGATTGCTGATTTGTTTTTGACATCTATTGCGGTTGCCGTTGCTGCGATACCGACTGGTCTGCCCGTTGCCATCACTTTTGTCCTTGTTTTGGGAATGATAACACTTCTGAAAAACGGAGGGTTGGTGAGAAGCCTGCTTGCCACAGAAACACTTGGCTCAACAACTCTCATAATCTCAGACAAAACAGGAACCATAACAAAGGGACAGATGCGTTTACAATCCCTTATTTTGCCTGATGGAAGGGAGTTTAGAGCAGATGGTGAAAGAGAGGATGCCCTTTCGCCATCTGAAAGAAGGCTTTTGCTGGCTGCGCTATGGGGGACAGACGGCCAAAGCGTCAAAGAAGGTGATAAAGATTCTGTAACAGGAAGTCCAATTGATCGCGGTATATATGATTCGGCAAAGTTGCTTGGCATAACAAGAGAGTCAACTGAAAAATACTGCGTCAGGATGGCGTATTGTCCTTTTCATTCCAATCGCGGTTATTCATCATCAATAAACAAGGATGACAAAGGGTTGCATACATATACGGTCGGAACTCCAGAAAAAATTATTGAAGCATCAAAATACACTACGGGCTCTTCGGGTATTCTGCAAAAAATAGAAAGCGGTAGAAGAAAAAAACTTTTTGAACTTTTAGAAAAATATACCAAAAGAGGAGACAGAGTGATTGGCGTTAGTTATACGCCTATAAAAGATTTTGATGGTGTGAATGTGCCTAAGCAGTGTCAAAACTTTATGCAGGATTCTCATTTTCTTGGCTTTCTTTTATTCACCGATCCGATTCGCGTTGGTGTCGCAGAATCTGTTAAAGATATAGAGTCAAAGGGTGTTAGGGTTGTGATAGCAACAGGTGATAACCAACAGACCGCAGTGCATATAGCAAAAGAGGTTGGAATTGCTGATGATGAAAATAATAAAGGACCTATGGCGATAAACGGCAGTGATCTTGAAGAAATGGGAGATAGTGAATATGATGAAATAACAGAAAATACTCAGGTGTTCTCAAGGATGTCGCCAAAACAAAAGCTACAACTTTGTAAATCTTTTCAAGAAAGAGGTGAGATTGTTGCGATGACAGGGGACGGGATAAACGATGCTCCGGCACTTCATCACGCCTCAATAGGAATCGCGCTTAATTCTGGGACAGAGGTTGCAAAAGAGGCGTCTGACCTCATACTTGTAAAAAAGTCAGGCAACTTCTCAACCATAGTGAGAGCGATAGAGGAGGGGCGTAAAATTGCTGAGAATATAAGAAAGATAGTTCTATATCTGCTCTCTACTTCTTTTAGTGAGATTATCCTCGTTGGGTCAGCGGTGTTGGTTGGTGTCGCCATACCACTTTTGCCCGCACAGATTTTGTGGGCGAATCTGATTGAGGAAGCATTTATTAGTTTTGCATTTGCGTTTGAGAAAGGAACAAGAGATGCGCCTGCCCAGAGAAGGATTATAACGAAAGAGATGAAGCGACTTATAATGGCGATGGCGTTAATAACAGGTGCCACTTTGAGTGCGCTGTATTTTGTCTTACTTCAGTTTGATTTGTCTATAGAAGTCGTGAGAACCATTGTATTTGTTGCATTATCTATTGATTCTATGTTCCTAATTTTCTCCCTTAAAAATCTTAGAAAGCCGTGCTGGAGGACCAATTTGTTTGATAACAAACATCTTGTAGGCGCTATAGCAATCTCAATAGTGCTGTTATTCCTCGCATTCTTCATAACTCCTCTGCAAAATCTATTGTCACTTACAGAGTTTTCATACATTTATTTTGTGATAGGTGTTTTGGTTGGAATAATTGATCTCATTTTAATTGAAATAGCAAAAAGAAAGATAATAAACAAAACACCAGACATGAAAACAGCGAGCTAAAACCGTCATTTGTGATGTTGTGTTTTGTGTAGTATCATAATCGGTAATGGAAATATCATTAACAGTTGCTATTTTGCTGATAGTTGTTTTTGCGGCTCTTGCTGGCTTTATTTCTTTTTTG
Organism: Candidatus Campbellbacteria bacterium; assembly: GCA_028817035.1. Lineage (NCBI taxonomy): Bacteria > Candidatus Campbelliibacteriota > Candidatus Campbelliibacteriota bacterium. The sequence continues at coordinate 9,466 of JAPPQH010000009.1, forward strand.
TATGCAAAGAAGGCAAAAAAGAACACTGACGGTGAGGAGGGCATTTTGCAAAAAGAGATGCAACTTCTCAGAGAGCAGTTGGGTGGGATGCAAAAGAGTTTTGATGACAGATTGCACAAAAGTGGAGAAACGACACAGCGAGCGCTTGAAAAACAATTAGAGAGTTCGCAGAAAGTTATAGAAAGCGTTACAAAAGAACTTTCAGAGGTGAAACAGATAGGGAAGCAGACCCTTTCATTTACAGAGCAACTTGGTCAATTAGAAAAAATACTCTCAAACCCAAAACAAAGAGGCGAGCTTGGTGAATATTATCTTGAGAACATATTGATAAACATACTTCCTCCAGGAATATATGAAACGCAATATGAGTTTAAGGGCGGAGATAGGGTTGATGCGATAATTCGGTTGGATGACAAGATATTGCCGGTTGATGCAAAGTTTTCACTTGAGAATTATCGCCGTATGATAGAAACATCATCAGACTCTGAGAGAGAACAATATCAAAAGCAGTTTAAGACAGATTTGAAAAATAGGATAGATGAGACATCAAAATATATAAAGCCAGAAGAGGGGACTATGGATTTTGCTTTTATGTTTATCCCTTCAGAAACACTTTATTATGATTTGCTGACAAATAAAGTTGGGTCTGGTGTGACAAGTGAGAATCTGATTGAATACGCGTATTCTCAAAAGAAAGTAATAATAGTTTCACCAACGACATTTCTCGCGTATTTACAGACAGTCCTGCAAGGGCTTAAAACTTTGGAGATTGAGAAAAAGACACAAGATATAATCAAACAGCTCTCCAGTTTGCATAAACACAGCAGAAAATCAGTTGAGATAATAGGGAAAATGGGAAATAGTTTAAGCACAGCAGTAAATCACTACAATATCGCATATAAAAATCTTGTAATGCTTGATAAAGATATTATAAAAATAACCGATAGCAGTGAGAAACCCTTGCTCCCCTCAGAGATTGAAAAACCGCTGTAGTTTTTATTTAAAGAAGTGGAAAGCCCAGACGAGAATCGTCTGGGCTTCATGGGAACTAACGGGATTGCGGAGTGGGAGGATTCAACCCAGTTGCGCCACAATATCCGCAAATGGGAGACACGACTTTCTCATTTGAGAAACTGTTTGTCGCTTGGCAAGCGCGACAATCCCAAGAAACTCTTCCATCAAACCATTTTGTATACATAACTCTACCTCCTTTGTTTTTCCTAAAAAGAACCTAAAAATCATATTATCACATATCTAATAACATATCAATCAAGGTATGAAAGGGTCGCGAGGTGTGGGGGCGAACGGAATAGGTTGGAAAAATAGGTCCGACCGCAACGAGCCTGCGAGTTGCGTCAGCGAGTGGCGAAGCCACGAGCGATAATAAATAAAGACACCCCCGACTTGTGGGTCGGGGGTGCTGGGGCTTTACCCAATCAAGGTTTCATCCGTGATCTTGGTGATCGTCCTCTGAAGTATCGTATTGGAGTATCATCGTAACGATGCCTCCATCACAATAATTCGAAAGGCTCTCATCTTGAGCGGATGAAGGGGAAGGTGGGTAATAGTAATACCCGAAAACTACCTTCCTCCTCTTTTTGTCAATATTGAGACTGAAGTTGTAAAGCTCGCCACCTTTTTGAAGATGGCATTTGCCCTCAACAATCTCTGTCCTCTCTGCGAAAAGGGGACCCTCTATCTTACTTGCGAGGATGTCTTCCTCCAAGGTTTGAGGGTCGATATCAGCAGGCGGGGTCTCGGGGGGAGGGAGAGGAATCATGCTCTCATCAGTTGAACTCTGATGAAAAAACTTGGTCGCTATCCCTCCGTCAGCCATCACTCCGGCAGTCGCCTCTCCGTGCCCTCCAAGCAGAGGGAGAGAAAGAATCGAGATAAAAGCGCCCATCAACATGGACAAAAGTGTGCGCATGGCGTATACCTCCTTAGGTTTTGCCAAAAACCGAAAGCAGATGAATTACAAAGCGCAATCCATCATGGAAAGCCCTATATGAAAGAGCAACTGCTTTTATACTATCATATACCCTAAATATGTCAAGTCCAGTAGATTTGCAAAATTCTCATATATGTTTTAAAATATCCAATTATTATCATGTTTGCAGTAATTGAAACAGGTGGAAAGCAATATAAAGTCGCGGAAGGCGATGTTATAACTATTGAGAAAATAGATGAGGAAGTGGGGAAGCCAATCTCATTTGAAAAGATACTTTTGATTGATGATGGGAAAGAGACCAAATTGGGAGATCCTTATCTCAAGGGGGCAAAGGTGAGTGGCAAGATAGAGAGTGAAATAAGAGGGAAGAAGGTGTCTGTTATCAAATTTAAGAGGAAAATAAACTACTTCAGAAATTACGGACATAGACAGCCGTACACAAAAGTAAAAATAACTGAGGTCAAAAACGCTTAATTCTTTTTATTCAAAGAATTACGGCTTTTTATGGCGTGGAGGATTGTGTTTGCATCAGAATATTCAAGCTCAGACCCAGAGGAAAGACCGCGACCCAAAACGGTGATTTTTATTTTTGGAAATTGTTTTGATACTGAGTTCTGAATTATATCTGTTGTATGGTCGCCATTTGGTGTCGCAGAAAACGCAAGAACAACTTCTCCAAGACCTTCATTTACCATCTTTTTTATAGTGTTGTGAAAATAACTAAGGGCTCCGCTGTCTTCTTGTGAGTTTGTCATAGGGATTAATCTCCCCAAAACGATGTATTTACCCTTGTATTCTTGACTGCTCTCTATGGCATACACATCAGAATCTTTTTCAACCACCATAACAATTTTTCCATCTCTTGTTTTATCACCACATATATTACATTTTTTATTTACCGAGTGATTACAAAACAAGCCACATTCCTCGCATTTTTTTATATCTCTAACGATAGAGTTCATCGCTTCTGATACTTCTTTTATGTTTTTGTCGTCCATTCGTAACAGTTCATAAACAAATCTTTTTGCCTGTCTTTCGCCTATGCCAGAGAAACTTGTAAAGAACTTCTTTAGACGCAGAAATCTTTCGTCATTTATCATATTATACCTGCTCTTCTTCTGAGCTCATCCCCACAGTGCTTTCGTCATAACTTTCTTTTGCAAGTTCGTTAAATGTTATTTTCCTCTTGTTGAAGTGTAGCTCTGTTTTTCCTGTTGGTCCGTTTCTGTGTTTTTCTATCAATATCTGAACATTATGATCATCCATCCTATCCTCTACATCTCTTGGGTTGAAGTGAAGAAATGTCACAACATCCGCATCTTGCTCTATAGAACCTGAATCTCTCAGGTCTGAAAGTCGCGGTCTTCCTCCTCTTTTTTCTATCTCACGGGAAAGCTGGGATAAGGCAAGGACGGGCAAATCAAGCTCTCTCGCCAATTGTTTCAAAGAACGGGATATTTCCGTTATCTGCTGGACCATAGAGTCGTTGTATCTGGTGGTGGAGGGGGTTATAAGCTGCAGATAATCCACAATAACAAGATCTATATCTTTTTCTTTTTTCATCCTTCGAGCCGCAGTTCTGATGGCGGTTATAGAGTTTGCAGGTCTGTCGTCTATGTATATAGGGGCTCTTGATAACATATCTATCGCATCATTTATTACAACCAAATCATCATCAGAATTTATCCGTCCAACTCTTAAACGCCACGCATCAATCTGTGCTTGTGATGCAATCATTCTATCAATTAATTGTTGTGCACTCATTTCAAGAGAGAATATACCAACTTTTGTGTTGTGTGAGACTGCGCTCTTTCTTGCTATATCAAGTGCGAGAGCTGTTTTACCAACTCCAGGTCTTGCTGCAAGTATTATCAAATCTGATTTTTGTAATCCTGCCAACATGTTATCAAGAGAATCAAAACCAGTTCTTACACCACGAATTTTATTTTTGTTATCTCTAAGGTTTTGAAACCTTGAATACGCCTCTGAAAGTTCAGGTCCGATGGCTTTGTATTTTTGAACATCTTGAGTTAAAGATATATCATAAATTGTTTTATCTGCTTCACCGATTAATTGCTCCAAGTCCTCTTCATGTTTTTCATATCCCATTTGAGCAATTTTTTCTCCCGCTTGTATCAAATTCCTCTGTATGCTTTTTCTCTTTATGATAGATGCATAGTGTGGGGCATGGATGGAAGATGTGACAGAGTTGGAGAGGGTGGCGAGATATTTATGTCCGCCAACTTCATCAATCTCACCTTTATCTTTTAATACCGAAGCGACTGATAAAATGTCTATTGGCTTGTTGTCTTTGTATAGGTAAGATATCGCATCATAAATGCTTTTGTGTGTCTGGATATAAAAATCTTTATGAGTGATTATGTCAGAAATTGAGAAAAGTATTTCTGGATTTATAAGAATCGCACCGATAAGCGCTCTTTCTGTTTCCTCATCATAAGGTAGTTTTCTGAAATCGTTTTCCATTGACTATTATCTTACTACCTCCACGCGACAATAAGCAAAGGTGGATAGGTGGGAAGTGTCTATAAGAATTTGTGGAAAACACGCCGCACGACTTATTTCTTGCCGTAGGGAACAATGACAGGACCTTTCTTGGTGTCTTTTATATCAAAACCAAAAGATTGTATCTTTTGCCTCAATTTATCCGCTCCGTCAAAATCCCTTTTCTTTCGTTTTTCCTCTCTTTCTTTAACCAATTGATTTACTTCAGACGGAACGCTTATAGGTGGGTTATCTACAATACCCAAAGATAAAAGATTGTCACAGAATTCAATAGCATATTTTTTTACGCCATTTTTTGCGCCATCATCCCTTAATACTTCCCAGAGTATGCCCAACACTTTTGGCGTGTCCAGATCGTCATATAGTGCGTTCAAAACAGATTCTTTGAAAGAGTTGTCCGCCACTGCCTTCTCATTTTTCAAATCGTTATATATTTCTATCATTCTGTTCCGCGTTATTGATGCGCCTTCAAGTGATTCATAATTAAAATTCATAGTCCTTTTGTAATGCGCTGTTAGTAAAAGATATTTGTATGAAAGGGGAGATAAGCCTTTGTCTTTTATATCATCAAGTAAAATCGTGTTGTTCTCAGACTTTGCCATTTTTTTATCTTTCATAGTTATAAAAGCATTGTGCAACCAATAGTTAGCAAGCGTGCCACCAACTATTGCTGAGGTTTGGGCTATCTCGTTGTTGTGATGAACCGGTATGTGATCAATCCCACCTGTATGTATATCTATTTTTTCTCCAAGAAGATTTAATGCCATCGCAGAACACTCTATACTCCAACCAGGGAAGCCAACGCCAAATGGGGAGTCCCACTCTTGTTGTCGCTTTTCCCCTTCTTTTGGAAATCTCCAAAGACAAAAATCTGACGGGTTTCTTTTTTCTCTGTTCTCTTTTATCCTCCCAATTGTTTTTCTGTCTGTAAATCTTATCCGCCCAAGCAATCCGTAGCGGTTGAATTTTGAAGTGTCATAATAAACGCCATCTGTTATTTTGTATGTGTAACCAAGAGCCTCTAATTTTTTTATCATCTCTATTTGCTCGTTTATATAATCAGTCGCCTTGGGGAAGATATATTCCTTTTTCTCTATTCTCAAAGAATCAAGATCAGAGAAAAAATATCCTGTCATTTTATCCACAACATCACGCACCTTCATCCCTGCAGATTTTGCCGCTTTTTCCACCTTGTCTTCGCCCAAATCAGCATCATCTGTTAGATGACCCACATCTGTTATATTTATGACATATTTAACCCTATACCCAGAGGAAACAAGTGTTTTTCGCAAAATGTCCGCAAATACATAAGCTCTCAGATTGCCTATATGAGCCCTATCATATACGGTGGGGCCACAGGTATAAACGGTTATATTTTTGCTTGATATGGGAATAAACTGCTCTTTTCTGTCGGTGAGCGTATTGCTAAGATATAGCGGTTTCCTCTTAGAACCAATTCCTAATTTTGATAAAAATGAAAACATTGATATTGATATAAAGTAAAGTATAGCACAACCTACACATCTTTCATTTTTTAGGTTATAATTGTTTATATAAAAGTCATAAAATGTATAGAAGAAGCAGTAAAAACAGAAAAAGAGTGCGAATAATAACAGATGTCCTTATTGGTTTTGCCGTGGGAGTTGGAGTTTTAGTTTCTGAAGACATCTACTCATTTAAAAAGCAGGGAATGGAAGAAGTCACGAGAGATTACCCAACAAATCAATATGATGTTGATTTAGATTTATTCTGGGAGACATGGCAGATTCTTGATGAAAGTTTTATTCCAAACCCAGATAAAGAAAAAGTTACAGACGAGGAAAAAGTAGAAGGTGCGATTCGCGGTCTTGTCTCATCTTTTGGAGATCCATACACAACATTTCTCCCTAAAAAAGATAGAGAAAAATTTATTTCAGATATTATAACAGGGCAATTTGGTGGTGTTGGAATACACATAACGACTGCTAACGGACTTCTTACAATAGTTGCACCACTCAAAGGAACACCGGCAGAAAAAGCAGGTCTGCAAGGAAAAGACATAATAACAAAAATTGATGGAGTGGATGCAAGAGGGATAAGCACAGAAGAAGCGGTTGAAAGAATAAGAGGGGAAAGAGGAACAAAAGTAACACTCACAATTATAAGAGAAGGTCGGGAGCCATTTGATGTTGATGTTGTGCGAGACATAATAAGAATTCCATCAATACAGGCATCAATAAGAAGTGACGGCATATTTATAATAGAAATAATTAATTTTTCTGTCAGATCCATCTCTGATTTTCGCTTAGCATTAAGAGAATTCATAAAGTCAGATGCAGAAGCGCTGATAATTGATCTTCGCAACAACCCTGGCGGTTTGCTTGAAGCATCCGTTGAGATGGCAAGTTTTTTCCTACCTTTTAATGAAGTTGTTTTGTATCAAACACCGTTAGATGGAAGAGGAGAAGACAAAGCGCACATAAGCAAGGGCTATAATGTTTTCAAGGGCAACAATCCACCTATGGCTATTTTGGTTAATGAAGGAACCGCATCAGCATCTGAAATACTTGCCGGTGCGTTGGAACATCACAATGTGGGAACTATAATCGGGACTAAAACATTTGGAAAAGGCTCCGTTCAGAGATTTTTTGAGTTGCAGGATGAGGCATCCCTAAAAGTTACCATATCTCATTGGAAAACTGCAGACGGGACATTTATCTCTGGAGATGGAATAGAGCCAAGCATAATTGTAAAAGACGACAGAGATACAGAAGTTGATGAGGTTGTTGAGAGAGCGGTAAAATTTCTTAAAGAAAAAATATGAAGGTATTAATGAAAAAATCACTACAAAAGGTTGGGTCAAGCGGCGAAGTCGTGGAAGTTAAAGATGGCTTCGCGATGAATTATCTGATACCAAACAATATAGCAGTGCCGGTGACTAAAAAGATACTTGAGAATATGAAAGAGAGGGAAGAGAAAAAAATAGAACACACAGCAGAAGAATTAGAGAAGTTGTCTGATTATCTTGTAAAAAATAATTTTTCATTGGTGATGGAGAAAAAAGCAAACGAGCAAGAAAATTTATTTGAAAAGATAACAGACAAGGACATAGCACAAGAAATTGTAAAAGTTTCTGGCATAGAAACACAGCCAAAGGTAGAGATGGCAGAAGAAACGATAAAAAAGGTTGGTGAATATATGGCAAAAATAACCCTTGGGAGCATATCAAAAGATATAAAGATATATGTTCGTTCGATACAATAAAAAAGAAAAGATGCGTGGCGCACTTCTTGCCCGCGTGGTCAGGGCTCTCATGCGACCCTACGCAGGAATCTTGGCAGCAGATGAAAGACCTTCCTCTATGAACACGCGCTTCAAGTCGCTTGACATAACCCCAAGCGTGGATAGGAGAAGGGAATACAGAGATTTGCTTGTTACAACAGAAGGGATAGAAAAATATGTTACAGGCGTGATTTTGTCTGAAGAAACATTTAACCAAAACATATTGAGAGAGATTCCATTTCCTAATTTTTTGGAAAATCTTGGGATAATAACAGGGATAAAAGTAGATGAAGGGACAGTTCCAACAAAAGGCACATCTATAGAAAGAGTGACACTCGGGTTGAAAAACTTGCCAAACAGATTGGAGAAGTTTAAGAAAGGGGGCGCACTGTTTGCAAAATGGAGATGTGTCTTTCACATACTTGGAAATGAAATGCCGTCTAATATAGTAATCTCAAAAAACACAATAGACCTTGCGGCATACGCGAGGATGTGTGTTGATGCTGGTATTGTCCCTATCGTAGAGCCAGAAGTTTTGTCAGATGGCGCACACACCGCAGAAAAGGCAGGGGAAGTGATTGAAAAAATTTTAAGACGGCTCTATTTAGAGATTGAGAAACAAAATATATCGTTTGAGCATATAATACTCAAAACATCAATGGCGACCTCTGGAAAAAATGCGCAGACAAAAATGGACCCCGAAGAAGTAGCAGAGCATACTATGAACGCTTTATGCAAGACAACTCCGCATGATATAGGTGGCGTTGTGTTCTTGTCGGGAGGGCAGAGTGCTTTTGAGTCAAGGCAAAATTTAAATGCGATAAAAATAATGGCGGATGAGATAAGGGCTCCGTTTGATTTAAGTTATTCTTTTGGTAGGGCATTACAAGATGATGCCTTGAGAAGATGGTTGGGGATAGGAAATAAAAAAGGAGAAGCCCAACAGATATTTATGAAAGTGCTTGAAAAAACCGCGATGGCGCGTGAAGGGATTTCTGCGGAATAGGGCATATGAAAAAGTGAAGCCACAGCAAATCCCTTTGCTGTGGCTACGGTGATCACGGAGTGGCATCTCCATTTTTCAGTGACTTGGTGAACTTGGTGAGTATGCGTTCCAGTGCCCGAAAGAGAATATCAAAAGATCCCTCTGTTATCTTAAACACATAGAAAAGCACCTTGTGGAATGCCAAGCCCAAGATGTGACAAGCAACCAAAAAAAGGATGGGTGTAGAAAGCAAAACAAACCCGAACCACCATGGAACCGCTTCAAGGAAGGAATAAACATTGCAGAAAATGATTGCATTGAACAAGGAAGCATACCACATCATCTTCAAGTTTTCCCTGTTTTCTTCAAGAGATCCAAGCTTCCATTTTCCACTTGGAATTGTAGAAAAATGACCGTATTTAAAGGCGCCGGATCCTTGCAGGGCAAATGTTTTCATCAACATGAACCCAAAGACGATTATCATAAGGGCACTCCAGAGCCCCAACAAAAAACCCCCTGCTTCGCTCACCATAACAAACTCCACAAATTCCATCTTCTTACCTCCTGCCACAATTCGTGGCTTTGAAAAAGAACAGTAAGGGATTGGATAAGACCAAAACCTTGTATTCATATGATACCACAAAATGTGGAAAAGACGAAGCCCCGCACCGAGCCAAATGGCTCAAGTGCGGGGCTGGTGTGTGTGGCTCATTATTCTTCTGGTGACAACCACATCATCACCAAACCGAACAGGGCAAACACAGCCGGTATGCTTAAACTAGCCACTGCAAGGATGATGTTTCCGAATAATATGGCTATTGGAGAATACCATTCAGTACTCGACTCCACGGTGAAATTGAGTATGATGAGTGCAACCACATTAAACAAGAAAGTGCGAGCTATTATCCTACGAATTCCTTTGCTCAAGCCTTCTTCTTCGAACCATAAAGTAAGTATGATGTAACCTGTACACACATTAACAAGGAACCAAAGACCGAAGACAAACCAACCAACGCCTGAAAACGACAGGGATTCCATCTTCCTACCTCCTGCCACAAATCGTGGCTTTGAAAAAGACCAGTAAGGGATTGGATAAGACCAAAACCTTGTATTCATATGATACCACAAAATGTGGAAAAGACAAAGCCCCGCACCGAGCCAAATGGCTCAAGTGCGGGGCTGGTGTGTGTGGCTCGTGTAGTTTAATCTATCGTTTCCACAAGTTTGTCGTACAACCTAGTGAACGGCATGTTACACGATTTGCAGAGCTTTTTGAAAACGACTCCCAATCCCTCAAAAAGGAAATAAAAGAGTCCTTTTACTACACTGGTCACGAGATAGAATGCTATCTTGACTGGATATGCCAAAATGGCGGCAATGCCGGCAACAAAGACATGCCAAAACAACACGATGACCCATGCCCACCACGGAACCACATCCGCAACAAAAAGAAGGGCGCCGAGTATGACTACATTATATATGAATATGTAGTACATTACCTTAAAGACCGGCTCGAGTTTTTGGATAGACCCGTTATCAAGACTCTTGCATGCATTATACCAGTCTACTTCCAAAATGGAAAAGGCTAATATGACACAAGATACACAAAACCCCGCAAGCCAAACAAAGCCGAGAGGGTGTCCCATCACAGAATAAGTATATACAAACTCCATCTTCCTACCTCCTGCCACAAATCGTGGCTTTGAAAAAGAACAGTAAGGGATTGGATAAGACCAAAACCTCGTATCTAAACTATACTATAAATTATACAATTATACAAATATTAGGTCTTACTATTTTTAGGTAGTCAGAAGTATCAACCGCCACACTAACCCTTCTGTCCGCACAGTTAAAGACAATCCTTGGCCTGTTTGCTGTTATCGTGTCAATATATACGGGTATATTAAATAAAGTGCCAAATGGGGGAATGCTGCCTGGCTCAAGCCCATCTGTGAGTTTATCAAGTTCTTCTAAAGATGCCAAAGTAACTTCCGTTGCACCAAGTAATTTTGCAACTCTTTTTTCTTTGAAACGATCATCTCCTGGTATCACAAGCTGGACAAAAAAAGTAGTGCGCTTGTCATTGTTTCTTGCTTTTACAATTAACGATTTTGCAGAGTCCTCAATGGAGTATTCATTGGGTCGGACTTGGGCTGCTTCCTCGCTTGTAACAACTGGGATATGTTCAAACCTGTCATAAAGACAGCCGCTCTCATCAAGAATGGACAATATGCGATTATGCGCACTGTGATAATTATGTGACATGAACCACCTTTTTTATATAAACCTTGCCGTTAAAATGCTTGTGTCTTTTCTCTGAAAAACTAATGCTACCTTCTTTGAGGGCAAACAAAGTATGATCTCTGCCCACTCCAACATTTTTACCTGCTAAAAATTTCGTCCCTCTCTGTCGCACTATTACAGAACCCGCTTTGGCAGGGGCACCATCTGCAAGTTTTACTCCAAGATATTTTGGTTTTGAATCGTGTAAATTCTTTGAACTTCCACCTGATTTCTTTGTTGACATACTAAATTATGATATACTACAAAAATGGTAAGTGAATAAATCCATCTTTATAATATGAGTATAGAAGAAAACGGCATTTCAGGCAAGTATGGGTGGTATATTATAATAATTATTTTTTTGCTTGCCATAACATCCTTCTTTCTTGGCAGATTGTCCGCAAAAACGCCACCTAAAGCCGAGTTTGAGGTGTATTATCCCGCTGAGAACGCCATATTTGAGGATGTGAGCACAACGCCCCCTGTTCATACAGAAAACCAAGCAGGGAATAGTAGGGGAGAGATAGTGGCGTCTAAAAATGGGACAAGATATTATCTTCCCAGCTGTTCTGGTGGAAATAGAATAAAAGAAGAGAATAAAATTTACTTTTCAAATGAAAAGGAAGCAGAAATAGCGGGCTATACAAAATCAAAGACTTGTAAATAAATAATAAATTAAAAATGCCACTTTTAGATAACAAACATACATTCAGATACACACCGTCTAAATCATATAATGTATTTGGAATATTTTTTATTGCCTGTAAGGTTTTTATAGAATTTTTTAGAGGGATGATAAAACTGAGAAAAATTAAACTTGCGAGCTCTATTTTTGGATCAGCGAGAAATTGTTTGGATGAAAGGTATTATGCAGACACTGAAAAACTTGCCGGCAAATTATCTAAAATGGGCTATGCGGTAGTTACCGGTGGAGCTGATGGGATAATGAAGTTTGCAAATAAGGGTGCGTATGTCAATAACAGTGAGTCAATTGGTTTTGGAATAAGTTTGCCACACGAACAAAAAAACAACGAGTATTGGACAGACGGAATGGAATTTCATTATTTTTTCAGTAGAAAAGCAATGCTTATCTCAGCAGCAGAAGTGTATATAGCGTTTCCTGGAGGCTTTGGAACACTTGATGAGTTATTTCAAGTTCTTACATTTGTTCAGACAGGCAAAATAAACAAGATACCGATTGTATTGTATGGGAGAGAATTTTGGGCTCCACTTGATGAGTTTATAAGAAACCAACTTAGAGATAAATACAAAACAATAGGAAAAAATGACAACAATCTTTACATAATTCTTGATTCTGTAGATGAAGTTTGTGATTATATAAAACAGATGAATATAATTGATATGCAGAGGAGAGGAATTTGCTGTTAGGTTAGGGGAGTGGGGAAAAGTGAAGCCCCGCACCGAGCCAAATGGCTCAAGTGCGGGGCTGAAGTCCGAGGTGGTCGTGGCGTCAAGGTCTCATGCGGTGGTATAACATTTCCCCAATCCTCCTCTTCATCTTCATCTCTCTGCAACACTTACAGACAAAGAGCATAGAGTAAACAGTGATGATGGCGTAGAGGGAAAAGGACTCAACGAAGAGAGGGGGAATATCGCTAACTTTCACGCATAAAACCCAAAGGATCAGGGCGGGCACTGAGACAAAGATATTTATATAGGAAAGGAAAATGCACCTCCACCCTCGATCACTGCCCAGTTCGTCGAATACTACCGTCGCCACCACCACAAGTATCAGAGATGGGGTAAAAAGCAATATGCTCACTAATATTTCCATTTCTACCTCCTGCCACAAATCGTGGCTTTGAAAAAGACCAGTAAGGGTTTGGATAAGACCCAAACCTTGTGTTTAAACTATACTACAGATTATAAGATTTTGTCAATAGGGAGGGGAATCTGCTGTTAGTTAGTTAGTTAGGGGAGTGGGCAAAAGTGAAGCCCCGCACCGAGCCAAATGGCTCAAGTGCGGGGCTGAAGTCCGAGGTGGTCGTGGCGTCAAGGTCTCATGGCGAGTCCCAACATTTTCCCAACCCCCCTCTTCATCTCCGCATCCCTCATCTCTCTGCAACACTTATAGATAAAGTGCATGGAGAGAATAGTGATGATGGCGTAGAGGAAAGACCACCCAACGAGGAGAGAGAAAATATCGCTACCTTCCCTATATAAACCCCAAAAGAGCAGGGTGGACACTGAGACAAAGAGATTCACATAGAAAAGGGAAACGCATCCCAACTCTCTGTGCTCTCCATGCTCACCGCCTATTGTATCGCGCACTACCACCAACACCGACACAAGTATCAGGGATGGGATAAGAAGCAACGAGGCCAATAATACTTCCGATACTTCCATTTCTACCTCCTACCGCAAAATGCGGTTGTTAAAAGACCAGTAAGGGATTGGGAGACCCAAAACCTTGTGTTTATATTATACTACAGATTATAAGATTTTGTCAATAGGGAGAGTGGTGAGATTGTATGGTATAGTCGCACATTATATCTTTTGCGACATTAGAATGATCGCAAAAGATATTAGGATTTAAAGGCGACATTAGAATGATCGCAAAAGATATGCTCGCTCACTCTGTTCGCTTCTATTTACTATCGCTCGCTGTCGCTCGCTTTACGCAACTCGCAGGCTCGTTGCGGTCAAACCCACGCCCTACAAATCCTATAATAAATATATTATAATATATTTATTATAATACTACTCCAAGTCGCCACCCTACCCCTCGCGGCCCATCCCCTCTCCCCATTTGACAAAAATATCTATATATTTTACTATTAATAATAGAAGGCAACTTGTTTTTGCCGAATGATCTTTTCAAAACAGGAGTAAATGGTTATGACGAAGAACGATATAGAGGAATCAACACCCTCGAAATCTCCTGATTGCATTGAGGATGCTTTGACGGAGGTTCGCAGAAAGTTCAAAAAGAGGGTTAAATTGTTGATTGGGTGGCATGCGAAAATGATGTCATTTCCAACACCTTTCTTTGCCCTCGTCGCGTGTTTGACATTCATCTATCTTTCCGATGGGAACACCATTGGACTTGTGATGATCGCCACGGCGTGCTTCCTTTTTTCTTTTGCTGTGAAAAGCGAGGTGTATCTCGCCGCTGTAAAAGAAATAGGCGATGAGGTATATGCATACAACCTTGCAGATAAAACGCTGGGTGTCATAGAACTGCCCTACCTCATGTTAATGGGTGTATGCTGTACTTGGAGTGTTTTGTCGGGCAACCCGTATGTTTCGTCAGTGGCTGTGTTTGTGATTCTTGATGGTGCGTGGGTACTTTTTCTATGTACTCTGTGTATCTTATCTAAGGGTCCACTGGCAAAGCACAACAAGGCATTCCGAGAGGAATACGAAACTGTCCAGAATAGCTGGCAAAAGGCGTATGCCAGAGAAGCGTGTGCCAGAACAACGCAAGGAAGAGACATCATCACAACGCAAAGAGGTGACATCATCACAATGTGACCCAACTAAGCCACAGCGGCGATTCTTTTGAATCGTTGCTGTGGCTTCGTCTTTTTTATGAAGGTAGGTAGTCTAATGGGTTTAATTTAGCCGTATTTGCGGCTGTAGGGACGCTTATTCCACGGCAAGAGGTTGATGGGCTTATCTGCTCAAATCTGACTACTTTTAGACCTTTAGAGGCATAAACTCTGAAATCAAGATGAGGTCCCGTTGAAACGCCTGTATTGCCCGTATAACCAATCAATTCTCCCCTGCGCACTTTATCACCTTCTTTTACCTTAATAATTGATAAATGGGCGTATATCGTTGAGAGTCCGTTTGGATGATCAATGGCAATCCACTTTCCAAAAGAATAACATCCTCTCTTTGAATCTGTGTTCCCTGTTGCCCTCACTATTCCTTCAAGAGGTGCGAGCAATTTGGTTCCCACGGATGCACCTATGTCAATCCCTGGATGAAAACATTTTCCACCATATATGTGTTTGTTCCGTCTTGCAAATGAAGTACATCCAAAACCCTGTGTTAATCTTGGTGACACTATGGGCCAAGACAAAATGGCTCCTGCTTTTGGTATAGATTTTGGATCTAATATAAACTGAAGGCGACCTTCAAAATCAAGAATTTCTAATTCAAGTTCTCTTCTTTTGTTTTCACGATCCGTGAGAAGTTCTTGATATTTTTTTTCTTCATTTCTGGTCTGGGCTATCAAATTACTATTTTCTCTTATGTTTCCATTTAATATCGTTCTTTTGTCTACAAGCTCACCTTGAGACCTTTGCAATACATTTTTCTCCTCTGCCCTTTTTTGTTTTGTTTCTTTTAATTCATTATTTTCTAATTGAAATACATCAATTCTTTCATGTAATGTTCCTTCTATTCTTCGCGTGTCATATATGTATCTGGAGGCAGATAAAATGGTGATATCTTCATTAGAAGCAAAAAGAAATTCATAATGTCCGTTCATTTCCTGCTCGTTTGCAGCGCGATAAAGTTTAGCAAGCAAGCTTTTTGTTTCTTTTATCTTTCTCTCTCTTTCTTCCACCCTAAGAGTAAGCCGTTTAATCTCAAGGTTTGACTTTTGTATCCCTACTTGCAATCTTTTTATATCTGCTCCAATTTTATTTTTTGTTGATTCTAATTGCCGCAATTTGTTGGTTAATGTTTTTTTCTCAGCACCCGTCTCTTCAAGTTCTTTTTTATACTTTTCTATCTCTTTTTCTATCTCTCTTATTTGATTGTTTTTGTCATCTATACTATTCCTCAATTCTTCCTCATTTTCATTTTCTTGTGCCAAAATATAATTAACATTTGAAACGCTAAAAGAAACCAAAAGAAAAATCCCGACAATAAAAATAAAATATATATTTGATATTAATTTTAACGCGCCCATAATAAATCTATAGCATTATCTATGCGAACAAGCGTTTCCTTCTTCCCTACTGCAAACGCAATCATAAAAGGACTTGGTGATTTGGCTCTACCGGATAATGTATATCTGAGAGGCCACAAAACCTGCCCCTTACCCTCTTTTGAGGCATAAGAATCTAACGCATTTTCTATTTCAGCGATATTCCATTTATTTTCTGGCATATTTTTTAATATATCACGGACAGCGATTAAATTATCTCTGGTTTTCTCAGCGCTTGTGTCTTTCCATTTTATCTCTTTTATATCCAAAGTAGGCATATAAAATAAGAAGTCATAAGAACCATCAGAAAAGACTTTGTTTATATCTGACAATAGTTTTACTCTGCCCTTGATATCAGATGATATTTTTTTTATCGCGCCTTCTGAATAACCACTCATATTTTTTATATTTTCTGGTATGTGTTTAATAATTATGTCGCAAAAAGAAGTATTATCTATACTTTTAATATGCTCAACATTGAACCAATTTAATTTATCCATACTAAAAAAAGAACTTCCTTTTTGCAATCCTTCAAGAGAAAATTCTTTTATTAAATCTTCTCTTGAAAACACTTCGCGAGTGCCACCTGGATTCCAACCAAGAAATGCTGCGAAATTCAAAAGAGCATCTGGTAAATATTCTTTTTTCAAACCATCAAAAGATGCCGACATTTCTCTTTTTGAGAGCTTGCCACCTTCTTTAGACAATGTCAGAGAAACATGCGCGTATGTCGTTTGTGGCAGATTGAGTGCATCTTTCAGAGCTATCTGTCGCGGTGTGTTTGATATGTGGTCTTCCCCTCGTATTATGTGTGTAACCCCCATATCCGCATCATCCACCACAGAAGCGAGATGATACAGCGGCGTATCCATATCTTTTGCGATTATAAAATCTCCCAAATCGCTTATATCAGTATTTATCTCGCCTCTGACCACATCATTGAATGAGATTTTTTTCTTGGGATTTTTAAACCTTATTAGATTTGACTGCCCTTCCCCAACCACCTTTTCCTCTTTGGAGATGTATGCCTTACCACTATCAATCAAATCTTTTAATGCCTCTTTGTATTTTTCATTCCTTTCGGACTGCCTATAACATTCATCTGGGATTATATTTAACCATTTAAGAATCTCTTTCGTTTCCTCTTCATATTTGTTTTCTGATCTTTCAGTATCCGTATCTTCAAAACGGATAATAAATTTACCTTGGTGTTTCTTTGCAAATAAATAATTAAACACTGCAATCCTTAATGTACCAAGATGAATTGGACCAGTCGGACTTGGCGCAAACCTTGTTATGACAGGGGTTTTATTCATGTTTAGCAAGAATTGAAAGTATTTTTTCCGCCATTACCTCGGCAGAATTTTGAGGTGAAAACGCTTTCGCTTTTTTACATAAATCTTTATATCTCTCCTCATCATCAATTATACGATGTATCTCAGACAAAAGAACATTAGGATGCAAATTCATCTGTTCTATGACGGTAGCGCCTGTATTGTGAGCATAAGTGTATGCGTTTTTTGTTTGGTCGTGAGAGACATCTTCTGGTAGCGGTATTATGATAGACGGCAGTCCCCAAGATGCGATTTCAAAAAGAGTTCCTGACCCACCCCTTGTTATGACTAAAGATGCAGCACCGGCAGCACTTCTTAATTCCAAAGGATTAAAAAAAGCAAAAGCTTTGTAGCGATATTTCTTTGGATTGGCAGCCACAGTTGCCTCTGCGAGTAATTTAACTTCTGTAATGTTGTTTCTACCAGTTTGATGTATTATGCTAAATTCCTTAATTAATCTTGGAAGAGATTCAATAATGTTGTTGTTGATTGTTTCTGACCCCGTTGAGCCACCCAAAACCAAAATCACCGGAACATTGTCTTTTATATCAAAGAACTTTTTACCCTCTTCCGCACTTCTCTTTTGAACACCAGTTCTTATAGGAGAACCCGTATATGCGATTTTGCCCTGATATTTTTCTAATGTTTTTGGAATAATAGGATAAGAAATAGCGATATGCTTTGCAAACTTAGCAGACCAATTTGTAACCCTGCCAGCCTTAGAATCAGATTCATGTATTATCACAGGAATATGAAGATAACGAGCAGCAACAAGGACCGGAAAACTCACATAACCACCCTTACTAAAAACAATGTCGGGATAAATGGAGTATAAAAGGAAAAATGCTTTTAAAATCCCAAAACCGATTGGAAAAATGCTAAAGATATTTTTAATAAAGGAAAAGAAGCCCTTATCTCTTCTTATTTTACCAGCAGGACAGTATTTATAGATTATGTTGTTCTGATACAACACCTTCGGATCATACCGAGAAGGTCCAATATAATACATTTTTGGAACCAACATCTGCTTTTTTCGAGACAAGTCATACACCCTTTCAGCTACCGCAATCAAAGGATAAAAATGCCCGCCAGTGCCACCTCCAGTAAAAACAATTTTCATATTATATTTATTGTATCATTTCTATTTATTATCGTTCGGCGGTTTCACCGCCTCGCCCCTATTTATTAACGCGAACAGCTCCGCTGTTCGCTTGACTTGCCTCGCAGGCTCGGCAAGGTCGGACTCACATCCTGCAACCTATTATTTCACTATTTGAACGCTTGACGCAACTCATAAATTCGTTGCGGTCGGACTCACAT